>CAJZEE010000126.1 GCA_915066865.1 uncultured Veillonella sp. | reverse complement strand
TTGTTTGTATTGTGTCTTAGTAATGGTAAATCCTTTTAGTTATGAATCATTTTCTTGGTATGCATTGGTAGCAATTTTAGGTGCTGCTTTAGCTGCGGCGGCCTATACGACGATACGAACTATTAGTAAACGCGGAAAACATAGTAATTTTGAAATCATGGCCTATTTCATGATTACTGGCATGATTGCGGGCCTCGTCACTACTGATAAGCTCGTTATGCCTCAAGGTACAGATTGGCTCATTATCTTCGCTATCGGTGGTATTAGTGTAGTGGCTCAGTTTTTCTTGACTGGCGCCTTTGTTACGACCAATGCTGTAGTGGCTCAATTCTTGCAATACGTTGGCGTATTTATTAGTTCCTTCTATGGGTTCTTGATCTTTGGTGAAAGCTTATCCATAGCAACAGTAGGAGCTGGTATTGCTATGTTTATATCCTCTGTCATGTTGGCGCGTCTTAAAGAACAGAGTGGTCCATTAAGAGAGGGCAAGGTTATAGAGGATAAAATTAAATAAATGTCGAATATATACAGTATCAGACTGTATATGACAGTGGGGGTGCTGATTACATTCGTGATTGGCACCTTTTTACATAAAAGATAAAATACAGGGGTATTAGTTAGTGATTTATTGTAATGAAATATACTAGAGCTTTTTCATTTTGAAAGTAGCTACAGACGGAGGAGCTATGTATATAAAATGGATGCATATTGAAAACTATAGGAACTTAGCCGATGTAACGCTAAGCTTTCACAATGATATTAATTACTTTGTCGGTGAAAATGCGGTAGGTAAGTCTAATTTTTTAGATCTCTTAGAAATTATCATGGAGTGCCATGGTTTTATTGAAAGTGATTTTACGGATGTAAATAAGCCTATTCGCATTGATTTTGAAATATCTCTAGGTGAGTTAAATTATAAAAGCATGTATACTGCTGATGAGGGACCTACCTACCGTTTACGACTTGAACAAGTTGTACAAGAGGTATATCCACGATTATACAGAGTCACTGATGCAGGGATTGAGCCTATGCCGTTGTCTATGATTCGTCATGCCTTATATGTGTGTCATCGCGATACCTCAGAGCAGGAACTGTTTTCTATACCGTCCTCTATATATGTAGAATTAGGACAGCTATTACAAGCTTATGTGTCTCGATTAGAAATGCCTACTGATGATTTTCAGCGTGAAATTGTTAGTTTACGTAAGGATTTAGATCCTTACTGTATGCTCAATATTCAACATCTTGTAGAGGTATTGTCTACATCCTCCGCTATGGAACGTAAGTATTCTGCTGATAATGTACGATTGATTATGGCTGTGGCTCTCAAGATTTTGGCTCAAATTTATATGAAAGTGAGTAGTGCAACTACAAATTTAGAATCTTTACTTGTATATGATGCAAAGGGATACAAGTTTTTACCAATCTTTATAAGTGTGGATGAGCCTGAGCTACATTTAAGTCCGTATTTGCAACGGGCTGTGCTCAATTATTACCGTCAAATTGCAACTAATGAAAATGAAGAGTTTTTAGCATTGCTGCGAGATATTTTTAAAATAGATGGATTGTTAGGACAGCTCTTTGTGGTTACTCACAGTACGGATGCGCTAGTTGACGATTATCGTCATATTATTCGGCTTTATCGGGATGAAAATAATATGGTCTGTGCAGCGTGTGGAGTTACTTTCAATTTTCCTAAAGAGGTAGAGAAACACTTGATTATGCATTTTCCTGAGGCAAAAGAGGCTCTATACGCTCGGTGTATTATCATCGTAGAAGGGGAGACTGAGTACGGTAGCTTTACAGGCTTTGGTAAAAAATTAGGCGTGGACTTTGACTATTTTGGAATCTGTCTTATCAACGCTCGGGGCGAGTCCTCTATCAGTAAATTGCAAAAATTGTTTAATAGATTCTCTATTCCTACAGTAGCTCTCTATGATCGCGATGTAGAGGGAAAATATGCAAAAGCACATAGCAATATATTCTATACGGAGGAAATTTGTTTTGAAATGGATTTTGTATCGTATCTACTTGCGATGCACAAGCGTTCCATAATGGATGCCATCATCAAGGACATTATTGATGACGCTCGTCCAATGGTAACAAAGGATATGGCGCGGCGTGGTTATGCTAAATTAGGTATTACTAAAAGCCAAATTGTACAACGATGTTTACCAAATATTTCGGATCGTAAGTTGGATGATTTACATATCTATTACTTCTCTTGGTTTTATGCTAATAAAGGAGTAATTGTAGGGCGACGTATTAGTCAATTTTTAGATGCTTCCATGATACCACCTGCATTTATTGCAGTAATAGAGCGTGCTAAACTTCTTTCGCTAGGCTTAGGTTAATGGAGTAATACATTACTACTTCTAATTAATAGAGTCTGACCAAAGTTTTGTTAGACTCTATTTTTTCGAAGGTAACATAGCGTTTTAGAGTGTAGGCATAGGAAATATGGTGTAAAAAATACGCATAATAAGCGATTTATTACTATAATAGATAGAATTATAAAAAACTATATTAACTAAAT
>CAJZEE010000125.1 GCA_915066865.1 uncultured Veillonella sp. | reverse complement strand
TTTCTATTCTATGAGAAAATAAAAGATAGAGTTATTAATAATAGGAGGTCACAATGAGTGCAATTGGCGTAATTGGTGGTACTGGTGTTTATGATCCGTCCATCTTTGAAAATATACATGAAGAATCCTTAATGACACCATATGGTGAAATAGATTATGTACAAGGTACATACCATGGGAAAACTGTAATCTTTGTAGCTCGTCACGGCAAAGATCATACAATTCCTCCACACAAAATTAACTATCGTGCTAATATTTGGGGCCTCAAAAAACTAGGCGTTACATTTATTATCTCCACGACAGCAGTAGGTTCTTTAAATGAGAACTTTAAGCCAGGTCATTTTGTGTTGACTGATCAATTCTTAGATTTCACAAAGAACCGCATCACTACGTTTTATGAAGGTGGGGACCGTCCAGTGGCACATCTTGATGTAACAAACCCATACTGCCCTGAATTGCGTGATATCCTTCAAAAGGTAGGTACGGAACAAGGCCTTACGATACACAATGGCGGTACCTATGTATGTACTGAGGGACCTCGTTTTGAGACTCCTGCAGAAATTAAAATGTTCCACATGCTCGGTGGCGATACAGTAGGTATGACAAATGTACCGGAAGTAAATTTAGCGAATGAAGCTGAAATGGCATATGCTACGATCTCTATGATTACCAACTATGCAGC
Organism: uncultured Veillonella sp.; assembly: GCA_915066865.1. Classification (GTDB taxonomy): domain Bacteria; phylum Bacillota; class Negativicutes; order Veillonellales; family Veillonellaceae; genus Veillonella. The sequence goes on along the minus strand of CAJZEE010000125.1, from coordinate 1,867 downwards.
AGGTATTTCTGAATCTGCTTTGACACATGCGGAAGTTGTAGAAATGATGGGCAATATGGCGGCGCAACTAAAATCTCTTATCTTAGGTGCTATTGATGCAATCGATGTGGATGTTCGTTATGATGCGCATAATCGCATGCATGAATATGGTGGTTTTAAGCTATAATCAACTCATAATGATACACAATAGTTCATCGAAGGAGAAGTTATGATTAATATTGAATGGCGTAAAGATACGCTGGTACTATTAGATCAAACTAAATTGCCTACTGAAATTACATACGTTCACTGTACAGATTGGCGCCAAGTGGCCGAAGCTATTAAAATGCTTCGCGTTCGTGGCGCACCTGCTATTGGCGTAGCTGCTAGTTATGGTCTCATTTTAGCTGCTATGGAAGCAGGACGTTTAGAGGCGCCATTTAGTGAACAACTTACAAGCTTATATGAGTTTAGTGAGATCTTAAAAGAAACTCGCCCTACGGCAATCAACTTAGCTTGGGCTGTAGATCGTGTAATTTCTCTTGTGAAAACTAATGTTGACAGTATGTCCTCAATGAGTGAAGTAGTAGACCTCATTACAAAAGAGGCTATTATCATTCACGAAGAAGATGTGTCTTTGAATAGACGTATGGCCGAAGCAGGCTCTACATTATTTGAAGGTAAAAAGAATATTCGCATCTTAACTCATTGTAATGCGGGTGCACTAGCTACAGGTGGTCTAGGAACAGCACTTGGTGTTGTTCGTAAATTACATGAAAATGGACAACTGGAACGCGTGTATGCTGATGAAACACGTCCATTATTACAAGGTGCTCGACTTACAGCCTTTGAACTTCACGAGGATGGTATTCCTATTACTCTTGAAACAGATAATATGGCCGCCTATGCGATGCAACATGGGTTAATTGATGCTGTTATCGTCGGTGCTGACCGCATCACTACAAAAGGGGATGTAGCCAATAAGATTGGTACCTATGGTGTGGCTGTACTAGCTAAATTCCACAATATTCCGTTTTATGTAGCCGCTCCTTATAGTACATTTGACTTTACTCTGGAAAATGGTGGAGATATTCCTATTGAGATGCGCAATGATGATGAAGTAACAGCTTTACACGGTGTTCAAATAGCTCCTAGTGGTATTGGTGTACTTAATCCTGCATTCGATGTAACACCTCATGAATTTGTAACAGCGATTATCACCGAAGAGGGAGTATTGACTCCAAATTATGAAGAGTCAATTGGTAAGCTACGCCAGATTGTAGAATCTAAATAATTTATGATTTTAATAATGTAGCTTATTAAGAAGCATTCGATATATAAGTAATTTATTATCTATATAAGCAATATATTATCTATATAAGTAAGTATCTATAACGATATTAACAAAATTATATAGTATCAATAAATCTAAGTAGATTTACTATCAACTATTTATTCTATTGTATCTACTTGTATGAGTAAAAGGAGATATTATGCAATCTTTAATTAGAGACATAAATTTAGCAACAGAAGGTCGCAAAAAAATTGATTGGGTTTCTAACTTTATGCCTACATTAAACACATTAGGTGACCGTTTTGAAGCAGAACAAACTTTCAAAGGCCAAACAATTGTTGTTAGTGTTCACTTGGAAGCAAAAACAGCATACCTTGCGACTGTATTAAAACGCGGTGGTGCAGATGTAATTGTAACGGGCTCCAATCCGTTGTCTACACAAGACGATGTAGCTGCAGGTCTTGTAGATATGGGCATTACTGTATATGCTTGGTACGATTGTACTGATGAAGAATATTTTAACTTCCTCCATAAAGCACTTGATCATAAACCACATATTATCATTGATGATGGTGGTGATTTAGTAAATCTATT
>CAJZEE010000124.1 GCA_915066865.1 uncultured Veillonella sp. | reverse complement strand
TGGCTTTCTATCCTCCCAGGAGACCTGGTGAGTAGGACAAGTTAAAGGTAAAAAGAATAAAACGACGACAGATTCACTGCATCGCTTAGTTCATTATTTTTTAATTATATTATCAGTTAATTGATAATAAATAATTAATGAAGGTCTAATTATAAATTTTAATAATTACTATTTATTACATATTCTATTCATGCATAGAATTATCACTTTTTTATATAGATTCCTATCTAGACTAGTAAATACGTGGTTTATAGCTATCTTTCTGATATTTAATAATATACCAAAATGTACCAAAAATTACTCGTTTTGATTATATTTCATATCACTTTCACTATGTTTTCACGAATTATCTATATACTAGCTATAGTTGATTGAGATCAACTAAGGAAATGGAGGTCTACTACTAATAACTTTTACCTGTCCCTTTTACAAATAATACAAACAACACAAAACAATACAACACATAAAACAACACTTAAATACACAACAATACTCTCCCTGTGTATAAACAAAACAATACATATACAAAACTCTCTAATTATATATACCATCTCCCGTATATATAAAGGTAAAAGTTAGGTAGACATAAGAGCCCTTGAAAGAGGGCTCTTTTCCTTTAATATTTTTTATTATTTATTGATTAATAAGCCTATATTTCTTGACATAGTATGTAATATTTGTTAAACTAATCAAGTATCAAGCAAAGCTTGATGAACATAGGGGTATAGCTCAATTGGTAGAGTAGCGGTCTCCAAAACCGTTGGTTGTGGGTTCAAGTCCTACTGCCCCTGCCAAAATTTGGATGGCGGTCTTCGGGCCGCATGTCCATAAAATTACTCAAAAAATATTAAAAAATGCTTGCGTAGCCGCAATCATTATGTTAATATAAGTGAGTACCTTGTACATGACTCAGTAGCTCAGCTGGATAGAGCGTTTGACTACGAATCAAAAGGCCAGGGGTTCGAATCCCTTCTGGGTCACCAAATCATTTAAAAGCGAACTTTCAAGAGTTTTATTATGGAACTCTGAAAGTTCGTTTTTATAATTAAAAACTATTTCAATGTGATCTTCATATATAGTCACATGATGAACAAAAGCCTCTATAATCCTAGCACGCCCACGTAGGGTGCTAGGATTTTCTTTTGCCATTTTTAGCAAAAAGAAACGGATATGATCTTCAGTAAGTTCTACAGGGATAATAGTATTTTCGAGGTTCGTTTTTATCTCAATCTGGTCTTTTAATTCTTGTTCGGTAGCCTCAATTCTGTGTTTTAATACATCAGAAATGAATCCATTTGCAATGGCTGTCATATAATTGTCTAATGATTTTTTCAAATCACGAATATGGGCGTCAATTATATCAATTTGTACAACAGTTTCGCTTTGAAGATTTTTACCTGAGCTGGCAGCATATTTAGCTATTTTATTAACCACATTAGGTTTATTTAGTATCGCAAGGGTTTGGCTTATGACAATATCATCAAGGGCGTCTCGTCTAATATTTTGAGCCTGACAGGCATTTTTGCGACGCCTATTGCTGCATACGTAATAATAATGCAGGGCGCCTGTTTTAGATGTACCTGTTGAGCCTACATAATTGCCCCCACATCGTCCACATTTTAGCTTTCCGCATAGTTGATATAGCTCACTTCGATTGCCTTTCTTTTTAGCACGTAAATTTCGTTTATGCTGTGCTTTTTCAAATATACTCTTATCTATGATAGGGGGTATAGCATTTTCTATGCGTTCTGCTCCCCAAGAATAGACTCCTATATATTTTTCATTGCTAATAATGGCCTTAATGCTGTTTGTATTGAATGGCTTGCCTTTATGGGTTAGATGTCCGTTTGCATTCATATAAGATGCCATTTCGCTAAGTGTATGACGCTGCAAATACATATCAAATAATTTACGTACAACATTGGCTTCATGTTTATTAATTTCTAGCTGCCTATTATTAGATAATTTGTATCCATAGGGGACAACAGTGCCTACCCATTTCCCTTGTAATACGTTGTCAGTCATTCCCCGCATTACTTTTTGCGACAATTCTGCTGAATAATATTCGGCCATACCTTCTAATACGGATTCAAGGATGATACCACTAGGGTCATCTTTAATATTTTCTTTAACGGATATAACTCGTATACCATTTTTCCGTAGCTTTGCTTTATATATAGCGCTATCATATCGGTTTCGACTGAATCTATCTAATTGATATACCAGCACATAATTAAAGGCCTGCTTATTGCTATCTAAGATCATTTGACGAAATTCTGGTCTATCATCCGTTTTAGCACTCAAAGCACGGTCTATATATGTATTTGTTATTGTGATTCCTTCGCGTTCCGCATAGGCCATGCATTCTCTTATTTGGCCGTCTATAGATTCATCCCGTTGTTTGTCCGAGGAATATCGGGCATAAATAACACCTGTCTGAGTAGTTTCGCTCATATGTTCGCTCCTTATGACAAATAAAAAAAGATAAGGCCTTGAACGTATAAGAACAAGACCTTATCTTTTTTTCGGCTAAACCGCTTATAATAATTTTAGTTTGAGGCTAGATCGGAAGAGCGTCGTGTAGGGAAAGAGTGTAGATC
>CAJZEE010000123.1 GCA_915066865.1 uncultured Veillonella sp. | reverse complement strand
AAAAGTAAAATATAAAAGAGGAGTTTTATTATAGCTTGTAGAACTAACATAGTAATAAACCTATTTAAGGTGCTTGTAAAAGGAGACATTATTATGGGAATCTTTAAAAAGCTATGTATGACCTCTATGTTAGGTGTTATGTTAACTGTACCAACGTATGCAACTGTTGTTACAGGCAGTCAATCAGATGTAAATTTAGATTTAAAGTATCCTTTAGTTTATACAGATCATGCTTATGCTCAAAGAGTTATTAATACAGATATTGCAAATTATGTACTCGAAGCAAAGGATATGTATTACAACCAACATATTTATCAAGTTTCTCAAAACTATAAGGTTACCTATGAGGATAGTCAAGTTGTTTCAATCCTACTAACTACCTATTATTACTACGCCGGAGCTGCTCATGGTATGTATAATACAAGAGGTCTTGTATATAATAAAGTAACAGGTCAACGCATTCCATTATATAACTATATAAAAATTGCGAATGCAGCACAATTGGATAACGGCTTACGATCCCATGTATTAAGTTATTATACAGGTAATCATACAAAGAGCTATATTCCAAGTGGATGGAGTGTAAAATATGTAACCGATAACTATTGCTTACGTGGTAAGGGGAACATTGATCTAGTTTACCAACCATATGAACTAGGACCGTACGCAGCTGGTAATACCTATATTGGTTTTACACCAAAAGCCATTGAATACTTTAACAGAATGAACTCCTGATAAAAGTATGTTGCTATATTGATCCTAACTGTATTTTGATGAATTAAATAGTATTCTTGTAATATACGACAAAAGCCTATAGTACATTTTTAGTACTATAGGCCTTTATCGTATTTACCATATTATCTTCTAAATCCGCCGCATCCTCTAGTATTAGAGTTTGGACCGCAATAATTTTGGTTGTTATTGGTGCCTGGTGCATAGTTAGTATTGTTCGTATTGTTATCGGAGTTGTATTGTGTGTTAGTGTTGCAATTGTACTGAGAGTTATTGCATACATAATCGTAAGCAAATCCAGTAGATACAACAGCGGTTACGGCTAAAGCAGTCATGATGAGTATACGTTTTGTAAATTTCATAGTAATTACCTCCTTGTTCCTATATTTATATTATACTACTATGAGTCAAATAAAATATGATATTCTATATATATAATATTGGGGAGACATTATGTGAAAGGATGAGAGTTTATGATGAAACGTGCGTTAATGGCTGCACTATGTTTTAGTTTTGTGACATTAGGTAGCCAAGCAATTGATATTAATATACCAGGTGCGGATCCTACAATATCGAAGGATGCATATCAGAATTATCGTAAGACTGGTAATGAAGTCCAAAAGACTGAAAATATTATAGCTAATCAGATACGAGATGAATATAACAATAATGGGTCTAAAAAATGGACACTAGATGAGTTGTTATACTTTACTAAGGAATTGTATCATTCCACAAAACAGTCTTCTTCTGTTTTTATTCTTAAGGATAATGGGGCAAATATTAAATTTACTGTACCAGAGAGTAGCCAATTTGGTAAAACTATAAAAGGGGACCCATTAACTACAGATGTTCAAAAAGGAAATTTCCGCTTAATTGAAGGAAATATACATTATACTATTCGTAAGAGTGGTGAAAGCCAAGCTAAGGAAAATTCGTTCTCGTATCCTACTGTTAGAAATGCTACATGGGAGATTGGGCAGACTAAAAGTGGAGCTTTAGAAGGGGCCATTAACTTTGGTGTAAAGTCCGATCCTTTGATGTCTTATCATATTAGTTATGATTTGATTAAGAAAAAGGAACTAGAACTATTAAAGACACATGATCAGGAGTATGTGTATAAAGAGCTAATGTCACCATTAGTTAATTATGTACTACCTTCAATTGAACCAGCAAAACAAATACTTTCAAAAACTAAACCCATAACTATTAATGGATTTACTTTTCAAACTTTAAAATCAAGTGATTTGGCCTATCATGGCCCTGATAATGATGCAATTTATATCTATGATGGTAAAAAATATCGTGAAGGTATTATGGTGAGAGAATTAAAACCGGAAGAGTTGGCTAATCGTCATCAAATTAATTATAAATTGATACGATTCTTCATTATGTATAAGCCATATTCTGATTTCAAGCCAATTCAATATGCAACGGTTTGGAATGATGCCACTCCTGCTATCTATATGGAAGTAGAACGATCTATATCTAGAATGTACATTCAATCACTATATGATGATAAATACTTATATACTCACTTTATAATGGCCGATTTAGATTATAAAACACCATCAAAAGACTTACGCGATATAGTTCAATATGTGGACAATGCAAATGACAAAGATAAATATGCTAAAAGCCAAGCTGGGATGGGAGCTATGCCTAAAGGTATATATGAAAAATCATTTGGAAAATAAGGGAAATAGTCAATCTCATATATAATCTTGACTTGATTCTAAATTTAATTTATGAAAATATATATGTAAGCTTTACCACATATAAACACTATTACTCTAGTAAAGTGTTTATATGTGGCATTTTTTGTAGTAGAATAAAATTAATTACTATGAATAAATCATGAAAAATTAGGAGATATTATGGGTGCCGAATTAAATCAAAAATTATTTAGTGCTGCTGATAGTTTACGCGGTAAGATGAGTGCTGATCAATATAAAGATTATCTTTTAGGGCTAATTTTTTATGGCTATGTCACAACAAACAGTTGATAAATAGCCATTTTTATAGGGGAGTATCAGAACTCCCCTACAAACTGTTATTTGCAGTTATC
>CAJZEE010000122.1 GCA_915066865.1 uncultured Veillonella sp. | reverse complement strand
ATGTAAAAAAACAGGAAGCAATTTCTAATTCTAGAATTTGCTTCCTATAATTATATTATTTAATCTAACAAAATTTTATCTAAGAATGATTTTGTTCTTTCATTGGTAGGTGCATCAAATACGCGTTCAGGTGTATTATCTTCTAAAATCAAGCCACCATCAACAAATAACACTCTATCCGCTACCTTTTTCGCAAAGCCCATTTCATGAGTAACGATGACCATCGTCATACCTTCCTCAGCTAAAGACTTCATAACATCTAGCACTTCACTAACCATTTCAGGATCAAGAGCTGAAGTAGGTTCATCAAAAAGCATTACTTTTGGTTTCATAGCTAAAGCGCGAGCAATAGCAACACGCTGCTTTTGACCGCCTGACAAAGAATCAGGGTATGCGTTGGCTTTATCCGCCAAACCTACTCGATCAAGTAAAGCTTGACCTATCTTCTTAGCCTCTTCCATAGATGTTTTACGAACCTTAGTTTGTGCTAAGGTAAGGTTTTCCATAACCGTCATATGTGGGAACAAATTAAAGTTTTGGAAAACCATTCCTACTTCAGCACGAACGTCATTTAACTTTTTCTTATCAGAAAGATCCATGCCATCTACGATAACCTTACCAGATGTAGGTTCCTCCAAGTAGTTCATAGTGCGCAGTACCGTACTTTTACCAGAACCAGAAGGACCGATGATTACAACAACTTGACCTTGTTCAATATGTAAATTAATACCTTTTAGTACTTCATTTTTACCAAAAGATTTATGTACATTTTCTAATTTAATCATTTAATGCTATATTTCCTTTCAAGATATCCAACTAATTGTGAGATAGTCACTGTCATAATAAGGTAAATCACAGCAACCGTACCCCAGATTTCAAAGGATGCATAGGTTTTAGCAATGATTAATTGACCACGACGTGTCAACTCCTCGAAACCGATAACAGAAACTAAAGAGGAATCTTTCAACATGGCAATAAATTCGTTCCCTAACGGAGGAATAATTGCTTTAAAAGCTTGAGGCATAATGATGTAACGCATGGTTTGTCCCCAAGTTAAACCAAGAGAACGACCGGCCTCCATTTGACCTTTATCAATAGATTGAATACCAGCACGGAAAATTTCAGATACATAAGCACCAGAGTTAATACTACATGCGGTAACAGCCGCAATATATGGATCAATCCGTTGACCTGTAATCATAGGCAAGGCAAAATAGATTAGGAAAATTTGCACCAGTAATGGTGTACCACGAATGATATCTACATAACATTTTGCAAGCAATCTAACTAATCTAAATTTAGATAAATTTGCTAAAGATACTAAAAGACCGATAAAAAAGCCACAACCTACAGACATGGCTGTAATTTCTACAGTCACTAGAGCACCTTGTAGCAAGAGCGGTAAATTATCCGCAATTAACCCCCAATTAAAACTCATAATCTCTCCTATTATTTAAATTCTAAAACTACTGGCATATCAGCAGGTGCATCTACATTAAACCATTTTTTATATAATGTATTAAATTCACCATCAGCCTTCATATCAGCAATTGCTTTATTGATTTCTTCTTGCAATGCTTTGTTATCCTTATTAATTGCTAAGCCCAAGTATTCTTTAGTATTTGGATATGCCATAAATTTAATATGTTGGTCAGGATGCTTAGTACTGTAATATTGAGCTACAGGTAAATCGATTACAGTTGCATCTACTCCACCATTTTGTAATTCTAACAAAGCTTCATTACTATGGTCAAATTCTTTTACAGTAGTACCTTCAATTTTATGAGCTAAATCTGCACCAGTAGTACCTAATTGGGCTGCAATTTTTTTACCCTTTAAGTCATCAAGAGAATTCACAGCCGTTCCATCTTTATATACTACTGCTAAGGCATTTTCATAATAAGGAGAAGAAAATAATACTTTTTCACTTCTCGCTTTTGTAATAGTCATACCAGATGCAGCAACATCAATATCATGTGTGTTCAAAGCTGGAATCAAAGCATCAAAAGCTACATTTTTTAGCTCTACATCTTTATTAATACGCTTACCGATCGCACGAATCAATTCAATATCAAAACCTGTATAATCTTGAGTTTTTTCATCTTTAAACTCAAATGGAACAAATGTAGCATTAGTGCCAACGACAAGTTTATTAGATGTAGGTTGATTAGAGGAACCACATCCACCAACTAAAGAAGCAGCCATCACTAACATACAACCGCCAAGAATTATTTTTTTTACTTTGCTATTTAACATATTATCAACCTCATTATTTTAACTTACTACTACTTTATAATAGTATATAGATTAAGTATAATTATGTCAATAATTTTGTATATAATTTTAGATACAATCGCAAAATCGCTATATTTATATTTTAATTTTATACATTATTTGTATAAATATTACGGTTATGTATATAAACTTTCCCATAGTTAGTGGTTTTCTATAGATTTTATAATATACAACTGTATAAAAAAAGCACATGAGAAAAGCCTCATGTGCCCCTATACGGCTGACCTGGTCTTTGCCCCCACACTCGCCTGCTGGAAGGTTCGCTCATAAGTCCAAGACTCCCCACTACTACCTCTCTCGATTTTATCGGCAGGACTTACACCTAAGCCGCACCATGCTCACAACCCTTTGGGCTGCTTATGTGGATCGTTTTGCCTGCGACTAGCCTCGACTTTCAACCACAGACCCGTATAGACGTATTATAAAGAATAACAGTATTTATGTCTAGTTTTACTATTATTTTAAAAAAATTTGATTATATAGTTAAGTAGGCAAACATAATTTTTTTACCAAACATACTATCGTATAATTCTTAGA
>CAJZEE010000121.1 GCA_915066865.1 uncultured Veillonella sp. | reverse complement strand
ATATCACACAAAAAAATCGAGCCATCATGACTCGATCTTTTTATCTTAATATTTTTGTTGCTCTTTGAGACGCTTTGCAATATCTCGCTTAGCATCGCGTTCCGCCATATCTTGACGCTTATCGTATAACTTTTTACCAGTTACAAGGCCTACAGTTACCTTTACATAACCATGGCTAAAATGGAAGTTAAGCGGCACTAAAGAGAATCCTTTCTCCTTAACCTGTGCATGTAATTTATTAATTTCAGATTTATGCATCAACAATTTACGGGTCCGTTCAGGTTCATGATTAAAACGATTGCCTTGTTCATATGGGCTGATATGAACACCATACAACAAAAGCTCGCCTTTATCAATGCGACAAAAGCTATCCTTTAAGTTCAGTTTACCTTGACGTATCGATTTAATTTCAGTACCTGTCAAAGCAATGCCTGCTTCATAGGTTTCATGAATATTAAAGTCATGACGGGCCTTACGATTATCAGCAATAAGAGATGGACTAGATTGTTTTGCCATATGTACCTCTATCGTTTACGTTTACTTTTAGATTTCTTAGATTGACTGCGCTTAGTCGTTTTATTAGACTTCTTACGACTTGATCTGCCTTTACTAGATTTTTTACTGAAAGCATCGTACCTAGAATGACTAGATTTATTACTATCGCGTCGTGAAGATTTTTTACTGGATTTTCCTGAAGATTTACGACCTTTTCGACTACCATAGCCATCTCGACTACTTGCATAGTCAGAACCATTTTGCAATTGTTCTTGTATAGCCATTAGGTTATTGACTTCACCAAGTACAAAGTCGATCTGTTTCTTTTCTACATCGGCTTTTACTAATGTAACAGTTACCTTTTCACCTAAGTGATAGGTTTTACCTGTTCTTTTGCCTACAAGTACAAAATGTTCTTCATCAAAGAAATAGTAATCATCATTCATCATGCTCATATGCACAAGGCCATCGATACCGTTTTCTAATTCTACAAACATCCCAAAAGATGTAATGCTAGAAATAGTTCCTTCAAAGACTTCCCCTACAAATGGAACCATGTATTGAGTCTTTTTAAGATCTACTGTATCTCGTTCAGCCTCAGTAGCTACTTGCTCCTGTATAGAAGAATGTTCAACAGCTCCAGCTAAGAACGCTTCGTCTACATCCCGTTTAGAATAACCATTTTTCCAATGCATATCCGCTTTTAAAAGGCGATGAACCATTAAGTCTGGATATCGTCTAATAGGAGATGTAAAATGCGTATAACATGTAGATGCTAATCCAAAGTGTCCTACATTGTTAATACTATATTTAGCTTGTTGCATAGAACGCAAGGTCATAATTTGAGCTACTTGCTCAATATCTTGACCCTTTACTACATCTAAGATTTTTTGAAAATCTCTTGGTGTTACACCATCAGTACTAAGGACGAGATTTTGCCCCAAGTAATTTAATACCTTTTGGAATAAATCTAACTTTTCTTCACTTGGGTTCTCATGAATACGATATACCGATGTACGGTGTGTATGCTCTAAATGTGTAGCCACTGTTTCATTGGCAATGAGCATACATTCTTCGATAAGTCGTTCTGCCATGGTGCGATCTCGTTTTACGATGCGCAACGGTGTACCATCATGATCAAGTAATACCTTGTACTCAGGAAAATCAAAGTCCAATGCACCTCTACGGCGACGCATTGCATTAAGAATTTTAGAGATTTCTGCTAAATCGCGAAGCATAGGCATAAAGTCTTGTAAATCGTCAGGAATAATATTTTCTTCCAGCGCCTTATACACTTCTTTATAGCTACAACGACGGCCTACATGGATAATAGATGGTCGAATGCGATAATGTACAACCTTACCATCTTTATTAATTTCCATCATACACGTCATAGCATAACGGTCTTCATGAGCATTTAAACTACAAATACCATTGGATAAAACCTCTGGTAACATCGGTACTACTCTATCAACTAAATATACAGATGTCCCCCGTTTATAGGCCTCGTTGTCAATGGCTTGCCCAGATGTTACATAATGACTTACATCTGCAATATGTACGCCTAATTCATAATTACCATTTGGTAATTTACGACCACTCACAGCATCGTCTAAATCTTTTGCATCTTCCCCATCGATGGTAACCATCTGTACATCACGAAGGTCCCAACGATCAGAATCCTCATGAATCACAGTATCAATTTTCTGGCTAGCTTTAATGACATCGTCTGGGAAATTAAATGGAATCTTATGATTCGCCATGATGCAGTTAATATCGAGACCTACATCACCTTTATAGCCAAGAATTTCCGTTATAATACCTTCTGGCTTTTTATCACCTTCCGGCCATTTTGTAATTTTGACTAGTACCTTTGCGCCACTACGAGCATCTAATGTATTTTTTAAATCTACAAAGATATCAGTCCCTATACGCTCATCATCAGGGATAACAAAGCCAAAGTGTTGTTGTCGGTCATAGGTACCTACTACAGTTTCATTAGCTCGTTCAATAACATCAACGATGACGCCTTCTCGTTTATGCTTTGTATAGTTAGACGGTACAACGCGAACTCGAACCTTATCATTGTGCATAGCAGTCCCTTTATTTTGTTCTGCTACATATATATCTTCATCATCAGGCATAATCACAAAGCCATACGACTTACGATAGCCCTTATAAATACCTTCATATTCTTCATGTTGTTGTTCTGCATATTGATATACATCAGGTCGAGAAGATGTTAGCACCCCTTCTCGAGCAAGCATTTTTGCTGAACGAATAAACATCTCAAGATCCTTACCACCTCGAATGTGATTATCCATAGCAGCATCTTCAATATGATATGCATGTGGTTGTATAGATTTATAAAAGTCTAATACTTTCTTCTTCAAATCTAGATCGGAAGAGCG
>CAJZEE010000120.1 GCA_915066865.1 uncultured Veillonella sp. | reverse complement strand
AAATGCGACGATTGAAACTAATAGATGCAAGGATAGCAAGTTTACGAGCCGCATCTAGACCTTCAACGTCTGCTGTAGGATCGGCCTCAGCATAACCAAGATCTTGCGCTTCCTTTAGTACGTCTTGATAGCTTAAACCCTCTTCAGACATTTTAGTTAAAATAAAGTTTGTAGTACCATTCATAATACCGATGAGCTCAGTAATACGGTTGCCAGCTAAGGACTCATATAATGTACGGATAATTGGAATCCCACCTAATACAGATGCTTCAAAGCGTAAATCTACGCCGTTTTTGCTAGCTAAGTCTAATAGATATGGGCCGGATTCTGCTAACAAATCTTTATTTGCAGTTACTACATTTTTTTTAGCCTTTAAAGCACCTTCTACACAATCTTTAGCAAAGGTTGTACCACCCATTAATTCCACAACCATTTGAATGGAATCATCTTTTAGTACTTCATCAATATCTGTTACATATTGAGCTGTTTCAGGCAATGTAATATGGCTATATTTATCAGGATTACGTACAAAGATTTTAGAAATTTCAACATTAACACCTGTACGATTTCTAATTAACTCAGCATTATCTTGCAATAAATTAAATGTACCTTGTGCAACAGTACCAAAACCTAATAACGCAATTTTTATAGTGGTCATAATTGTCCTACTCTCTTAATTAGCCTATGCTTGGCCTAAAATTTCTACTTTAATAATGCCCTTCATAGAGCGAATATCTAATAATAAATCTTCTAATGAACCTTGTAAGTCTTTAGTTTCAAAGGAAATGCTGCTATTAGCTATACCTTGTAGTGGAATATCTTGATTGATAGTCAATATACTACCATTGCGTTCTGCAATTGCTTTTAACACACTAGATAACATACCTGATTCATTAGACATTGAAACATAAATGCTTACAATTTTACCTTGAGCAATTTCAAAAAATGGGAATACATAGTCTTTATACTTATAGTATGCAGAACGACTCAAATCCATCTTTTCCACTGCTTCGTTAATAGTTTTAACCTCACCTAGTTTTAAAATTTCTTTTACCTTAATCGTCTTTTTTATCGCTTCTGGTAAAATATCTTCTTGCACCAGATAAAACTTATCTTTTTTTGGTTTAGTCATAGAACACACACTCCCTTATTGTTCTGTTGAAGTTTCTTGGGCTACAAATTGACGCCCATATAATGTTAACACCGCATACATGCCGACAAAAAATGGCAAATATTCTGCCATAACGCGCCATGCTACAGCAACAATACCAACCGTTCCATTAGGGACAAAGGTACTAAACAATACTACAAATAGTCCTTCTGCAATCCCTGTTCCCCCTGGTGTTGGTGCAAAATATAAAATAAGATTCAATAGAATCATTCGATCTAATATATCAATAATCGGAATATCTGGTGTAAAAGCATACATTAATGCTGGCGCAATACAGTATAAGCATAATAGACTCAACCCAGATTCAATAAATACAATAAACGATTGAATTGGTTGTTTATATAGTAATCCTAAACCTTGATTTAACGTTTCTAATTTAGAAAGCCAATCTTTCGTTTTATGTGCTTTAAACCGTTGCGCTAAGTTATATACAAATTGACGCATATATTTAGTTTGTAAGATATAAGTACCTACTAGCATTGCAATGACAGATACTACTGCAAAAATCAATAGCATATCTCTTGAAATATATGGAATTTCAATAGCATCTCTTAAGAATACGAAGGGTAACATAATAACAAGGAACATAATAGAAAATACGGTACGTATTAACACAATAGGAGTCCCTTTAGATATTGGCACACCATAACTCCGTAATACTAATACTTGTGCAACAGCACCCCCACTAGCACCTGGAGTTAACATAGCCATGAAATAATTACTAAAGATTACACGAAGTACAGCCTTTATAGATAACTTATATCCTCCGATTTTTACGAGTCTTTGTAACCGTAAACCATCAAAATACATGCCTGTTATTAAGGCCACTAAAGCCAATAATAAAGAAATACTATTAAATGATGAAATTGTTTTTAATGCATCTAGATCAATAGTGTAGTAAATGATACCAATTGACACAGCCAATAGTAAGAGAAACATAAAAATGCCTCTCTTCATCATTTTACTCATATCAAATCTCCATAATTAATTAGCTCAATATTATGTTGTCTAATATATAAATGCGTATGGTTGGAACATACAGCTTGTAATTCATCTTCCCAATGATAGCCCCATTTATATTGATTTCCAAGAAGCGTATTATTTAAACCTGGATGAATCATCAATTCATGAGTACCCGATTTTTTAGATACGGATTTTAATATACCCATTAACGTTTTTTGATTAATATGGCCCCCATTTACCATACCCCAAAAATATTGTGTGGAATACATGCCATTATCACGTATTGTAGGACGTGCTTTGGCAGCCACAGTGGATAATCCTACCTTACCTAACAATCGCACCGGAGAGTACATATAATTGACAAATAAAGAAGATTCATCTGGAATGCGTATAGCATTAATACCATACTGTTTAGCTTGCTCTATTACGATTGGTAGTACCGTCGGTAATACATGCATATGTTGATGACCATCAATATGTGTTACATGTAAACCAGATTCCATAATACGTTCCATTTGAGCGTGAATTTCTTTGCGCAATTCACTATAGTTAATCTTTCCAGTATAAATTCGCTTCATAAAATCGATATATGTTTCTGGAAATACGCCTTCAGAGGTTAGCAGCGATGGAACTTCAGCAGGATTACATACTGGTTTAAGTCCACCTACTAAGGCGATATGAACACCAATGCCCAACTTAGGGTTATTTTTTGCCATACTTACGGCTTCTGAAAAAGCTTCGCCTCCCGCTAATAGAGAGGTGCTCGTAATGATACCTGTACGATGGCCATCAATGACGGCAGTATTAACTGCACTATGAAGACCAAAGTCA
>CAJZEE010000119.1 GCA_915066865.1 uncultured Veillonella sp. | reverse complement strand
CTACACGACGCTCTTCCGATCTCTATGGCGAAATATAGAGGGGTGGATCTTCATGAGTAAAATTAAAGACGCTTTCACAAAGGGCAAGGCATTCATCCCGTTCATTAGTGCTGGTGACCACGGTATTGAAAATACAGAACGTTATATTCGCATTATGGTGAAAGCCGGTGCAGACATGGTGGAAATCGGTATTCCTTTCTCCGATCCCACAGCGGAAGGCCCAGTTATCCAAGAAGCAAGTACACGCGCATTATCTACAGGCGTAAAAATCAATGATATCTTCGATATGGTGCGTAGTCTGCGTACAGGTGATGATGCGGTGACTATACCGCTCGTATTCATGACCTATTTGAATCCTATTTACGTATTTGGTCGTGAAAAATTCTTTACCCTCTGTGAAGAGGTGGGAATCTCTGGTGTTATCGTACCAGACATGCCGTTTGAAGAAAAAAGCGAGCTTGCTAGTGTGGCTCATAAGCATGGTGTTGAAGTTGTATCCTTAATTGCGCCAACATCTGAAAACCGCATCGAAATGATTGCCAAAGACGCAGAAGGCTTTGTATACTGTGTATCTTCCCTTGGCGTTACAGGCATGCGCAGTGAAATTAAGACGGATATTAAATCCATTGTTGAAATGATTCGCAAATATACGGATATCCCTGTAGCTGTTGGTTTTGGTATCTCTAAGCCAGAACAAGCGGAAGCTATGGCGCGCGTATCCGACGGTGCTATCGTAGGCTCTGCCATCGTTAAAATCGTGGCAGAACACGGTGAACATGCGGACAAAGCGTTGTTTGATTACGTACAATCCATGAAACAAGCTGTTCTAAAGGCTGGCGCATAACATAATAACTCATATAGCCTTGGGAAAAATTATATAGGGGATAACACAAAAGGACGTTATACAATGTATAACGTCCTTTTCATTGGTTGGTTAATTTAGTTTTGTGTTTTTAGGGCTAGTAATATGTATTATGCGCAAGGCTTAGTCATTAGAAGATTCAGAACGTTGATGTCGTTCACTGCGTTTTGCTGTTGCATTTTTATCATGCTTTTCACGTTCAGATATTCTATGCTTTCTGTGCTTTTTCTTTTTATCATTTACTTTGTACCATGGATGATCGCTGCTATCTACTGTGCCATCATCATTTTTTACCATGCGATGATTTTCACCGATTTTGAAGTGATAATCTTTAGCTTGGGCTACATTGGTACCAATACCAACTGTTAAGAAGGCACCTAAGCTAGCTAAAGCTACTGCTTTCATTAATTTAGCTTTCATAATTATCTCCTGTATAATTAATTGTACGAATTTTAGTTGTAAGAAATATATCTGTAGTATAGGCATATTTCATGAACAAAAAATGAATCAACTAAGTTGATAAATCATAGTATAATAGGAATATCTATATATGTTTATTATTTAATATTATCTAAGATTTATAGTAGGAGCTTTATGAAACAGAGAGTATACGAAATCCTCTATCGTGAGCTAGTAGAAAACTATGCGAACAGTAAGGGACGTACCAATACAGCCGATTTTTGGCTCACCATAAGTGCTATATCCTTTGTATATGGCTTAATTATATGTATTACAGGTCTTGCAACCTACATACCGTACGGATTTCTTTATGCTGTCTCTATCGGTGGCGGTGTATTATTTGTATTGTCCATCCTGTTATGCTTGCCGAAGATTATGCTAATGGCAAGACGGTTACGAGACTCTAATAATGATCCAACGTTGATGATTTTGCTTTTGGTTCCTATTTTAGGCTGGCTTGCATTATTGTATCTATTCTGTAAGCGCACATCGCCTGTATCTAATGGATTAGAGGAAAAACGTTCCGTATCGGGCCTCTTTATTGTGGCTATATTAGTATTAGGCTGCCTAGCTATTAGTGCAGGTAGTACAATGATTAATCATAATTTTATAGTAGAGGAGACTGCTTATGGCAATTTAGAACCTAGTTCGTTAACGAAACAAGCAAATCGTCTTTTACAAAGTGAAACGGCTACAACAGAGGGGCGTACTGTGGTAAGTAATTATTATGAAGCCCTCAACAAAAAGGATTATCATGGTGCATATCGTTATTTGAGCGCTCGTGCTATGGAACGATATGGTACCTTTGAACTATGGGAACAAGCCATGACTAAGGAAGAGGTTCCTAAGGTGAAAGCGATACAGCTTGACTATGTTTCTCAAGATCAAGATGATGATATTGTTGTAAACTATATGGGCTTTACCGTTACATTTGAAGATAAATCAGAGCCTCTATTAGTTCGTTTGCATAATGAAGGCAAAGGCTGGGGCATTGTTGCTATTGAAGCCATGGAGGAGGATTAGGTTATGTCAACCATAAATATATATGATTTGAACTATACTGATGCCTTCAAATTAGGTATTAGGAACTATGCTAATTTTAACGGTCGTGTTAGCCGTAGTGAATATTGGCGATTTGTGGCAGGCGTTACATTGATACAAGGATTACTTGGCATTTTAGCTTTACTTTGTAGTATCTTGGGCTTCCCTAATTATGAAACGCTTATCGATAATGTTGCTGTAGGGGTATCCCTTTTCTTTATAGTTCCCAATATAGCTATCACAGCGCGGCGTATGCATGATATTGGACGGAGTGGTTGGACCCAGCTAATCTCATTTATTCCTGTTATAGGATTCTTTATATTTCTCATTTACGAATTGCGTCGTGGCGATCAAAGAGAGAATTCATATGGTGAAAGAACCGGATATACACCTATTACTCCTGAGGTTAGCAAGGCTACAGGACTAGAAGAAACTCCATCCCGTCGCCAAGATTGGGCGATGGGGATTGCTATCTTTATTATCCAATCTATTATTATTGCTGATATCATTAGAGAGATATTATGGTATGGTATTAATGGGAATGGATATATGTAATAAAGATCTGCATTTATTAACAATCTCATTATTTTATTTTATAAAAGTTTAACATCTCCTTTATAGACAATATAACACTTTGTAGTAAAATGAATTTCAGATGAATT
>CAJZEE010000118.1 GCA_915066865.1 uncultured Veillonella sp. | reverse complement strand
TTTATTTTAATCGTATTAATGCTATATGGGTTTTTACATTCTGCCTTGAAAAGTGATAAAAAAGAGGATGTAAACGAACCACAAACTAAAGTAGTTAAAGACATTAAATCTGAAACGAATAAGGCCGATTATGGTGAACAAAATAAACGGTTACAAAAAGAACACGAAGAAAATCAAGAAATACCATATCAAAAAGTACAAACGCCTACAGTAGATCCTGTAGCAGCAGAAGAAGCAAAAGCAGCCGCTACAGCAGCTGCTAACGCTGCAAAAGAAGCACAAGCTGCCGCTGCTAAAGCAGCTGCAGCAGAAGAAGCGGCGGCTTCCTCTGCTATTAAATTCAATATCAATAACAACAGCAGTAACAACGATAAACCAGCTAATCAAGGTAAAAGCGGTTATATTCAAGTGATTCAATAGGGGGTAGCACCGTGTATAAACAATTTAAACGTGCTGCAGCAGCAGCTTTTGTAGTAACAGCTATGATGGTACCATGTACTATACCATTTGCAGTAGCTAATGCAGCTTCTGTAAAATATGTTCAATCTGATAATGTACTGCAAGCTGGATCCGTGATTCCAGCAACGTTACTTACACAAGTAACTAGTGATAATTTAAATGCCGATGTAGTGGCGATTGTTAGACAGAATGTCTATGATTCTGTAACAGGCAATAACATTTTGATTCCTGCAGGTACTAAATTAATCGGCCATCCAGAAGGATATTCTGGTACCAGAATTAACCTTAGTTTTTACCGTATGATCTTACCAGATGGTACATCGATTGCACTGCCAGATCAAAGCGCTGTTACAGGTACAGGCTTTGCAGGCGTTAAAGATAAACATTCTGGCCACAGCTGGCAAAAGTTCAAAGGTGCATTATCTGGCGCTCTCTTATCGGGTGCCTTAATCGGTGTAACTAGCAAAAATACAGACAATGCTGGCGATCGTTCATATGGTCAAGAAGCTATGACGGGCGCTGCTACAGATTTAATCCAAAATATCACAAGTACAATTAAAAATCGTGATGAAATCAAAGCTACCACAAGTATTAGAATTGGCTATCAATTCAATATCTTGTTAAATGCGGATGTAGTGATTCAACCCTGGGAAGAATAATCTATGAAGAAACTGCTATTCTATGGTATAGGCCTATGTATAGGCCTATACATAGCTGCTGCTATGTTCCCTAGTCGATTAGCAGATATTAATGTAGCCATACCCGATGGCTACATTCTTTCTATATTCGGCTCAAAATTGTATAACGTGCCTATGTATCTATCCATAATGATGGATTTAGTAAGTGATACTGATTTAGATAAAACTACTAAAATATTTTTCTTAAAAAGTATTGCACCATGTATAGTAACGATCATCTTATTAGCTGTTGTTATGTTCTGGGAGTATATCAACCCTAAACCTAATACACATGGTACGGCTGAATGGGCTGATACAAACTATTTAGAACAGCTATTTTTATTTAAAGATTCGCCTACATCTCCAGTGATTGGGGTATCAGAGCCAGAATGGCTTACTCCAATCTATAAATGGTTATGTAACTTTGAAGAATATAGGGCCATAGGGGAAAAGCCACCTAAAGCAAAAGTTGAACGCTTACATAAATTTGTTGCTCTTATGCGACAATTAGGTATTAGACGGTTATTACGTGGCAAAACAGATACACACTATGTAGGGATTGCACCTACTGGCGCTGGTAAAGGTATTGCATGGATAATAGCTACATTATTAGGCGCCTGGCGTGAATCTTGTCTAGTAACAGACTTAAAAGGGGAATTATGGGATTTAACCTCTAAATATCGGAAAGAAAAACTAGGCCAATTAGTGATGAAATTTAATCCTACTGCATTAGATCATCGAAATGTGCGATGGAACCCTATTTCAGAAATTCGATGGGGTACAGAACATGAAATGAAAGATGTATCAAACCTAGCAGAAGTATTAGTACCTAGAGGGAAAGGTGAGCCATTCTGGGTAAACTCCGCTAAACGCCTATTATCAGCCGTTATTATTTACTTAAAATATCATGATATGAAACACCCTCGACCTGTAGAGAAAGAGGGCGATTCTCCATATCATGAAACAAATTTAAAAGATGTACTAACCTTCTTTGCAGGGGTCGTAGTAGAAGATCCTAATAATATATCTGAAAGTGAGAAAAAACGAATTAAATCATTCCAAGAATCACTATCTCATATTATTGAACATGAAAAAATGCTGCCTATCTCAATACCAATAAAAAATAGTGGTGGTACCTATGAAATGCACCATATTGGAACAGATGAGATAGACTTTATATCTCCTAGAGTCAGTGCTAATAGCATATACCCTAATATCCATCCAACTGTATTAACTACATTCTTAGAATATAAGGATATGGCGTATAATACCTTCTCTGGTATTGTAACGTCCATTACAACGCCACTAGCGCCTTATGCAGAACCAATTTTAGCTCATAATACATCCACTTGTGATTTTCATGTAACCGATTTAATTCGATCAGACAAAGCAGCTACATTATATATTGTCTTACCATTAGAAGATCAAACACGGGTAGCCCCGTTATTTAATCTTCTAGTGGATATGATGATGAAAAAAGCCACAGCTGATGGTAATAATGCTAATAAACATAAAATTCTATTACTCCTTGATGAGTGCGCCAATTTTGGTAAAATTGAATCCTTACAAACCATGATTACCGCTGTAAGGTCTTATGGAATTCAATTAATGATGATCTTCCAGGGGAGAAGCGATATAGAACGGGTATATGGTAAAGATAATTCTATTTTAAATAACTGTTCCTATCATATGTATTTAAAACCGCAAGAAATGGCAGATCTAAAATTTTTATCAGAAAGAATCGGTAAAACTACGGTACAAAATATCCAAGATACAAAGCGTGGCTTATCCTTCTTTACAGATTCTAGAACATCCATTAATATAGGCCGTGATTTAGTAACACCTACAGAGGTAGGTTTACTCAATCAACAAATTACCTTTATTAATGGTAAGAAGCCAAAGATCGGAAGAGCGTCGTGTAGGG
>CAJZEE010000117.1 GCA_915066865.1 uncultured Veillonella sp. | reverse complement strand
AAGTAAAGCTTACTAAAAGTAACTTTAATTTAACTGTAAGTACAATAGACTTTGCTAGACGTAGTTTTTTTATTTTATTGTAGTAAATGTAAGACGTGTTGTATCGAATGTAAGACGTGTTGTACCGATTGTAAGACGTGTTGTGTTGTATGTAAGGCGTGTTGTATTGAATGCAAGAGTGTTGAAGTCTGTTTTGGAATAATAGATAGAATTATTTTACAATGACAGACGAGTAAAAGGGAGTAGTGGGAGAAATGGCAAACAAAATTAAGCTTTATAGAACGATGTTGGGCTTATCTCAGCATGAATTAGCGGGAAAAGTAGGTGTTACTAGAGCGACAATTAATAGTATCGAAAATGGAAAAACGATTCCTAGTTTAAAATTAGCAAATGATATAGCCGTAGTTCTCGGTAGAAGCATAAACGATGTATTTTATACATTGAATTAAAAAATGATTAATTAAATAACTAGTAGATAATAAACCTGCATTATTCATGACCACTGAGCAAAGGCTATTTCATAATTTTTAAGTTCATATTTCTTTGTGATTTTTATGATTGCAAGGAATATGCATAGGCCTTGAATGGTGGAATATTGGATGAATGGAGGTTTTATTATGTTATTTGCAAAACTTTTTAATTCTGGCAATTGTGTTTCTATAGGCTTCTATATCTGTGGTAGTTATGGACGAGGTGGATGGTAATTAGTAATCCTCGTTATTGATAAACGTTATTTATTTTAATACAGTAATTTAATATAATGATTTTAATTTCTACTAATTGAATAAATCCACCATTTAAGGCTATATTATTTTGTATTTTAAACAAGTCATATAATAAGTTTTATGTTTTTCGAGGGTGTGGGAGATGCTCTGGAGGTAATGTTAAATTACATCTTTTCAGATTATCTTGCACACTCTTTTTTTATTATTGTTATTAGATATTAGGCTCTTTAATAATGTCAATAATTTGTTGTTGCAAAGGTTTTGAAAAATGGATCGAAGCAAATCATATAAAGAAAAAATCTATATCGATATTGTTGTTTTATCTATATTTCCAGTTTTCTTTACGATTATCTCAGGGATAATCGTAGACCTTCTTATTGGTGATTTACGATATGGGCATCTTTCTTCAGCACTTACAGTTTGGATAAGTATGATTATAGGAATGTTCATTTTTCCTATTATTTATTTGCGTAAGAATGATAATGCTGTGTGTAATCCTGTTGATTTAGGGTTGAAAATTGATTTTCCTCTCGATGTAATTCTTATCACACTTGTGATTATATTTCTTATAGTTGTAAAGACTATGATTTTTAAAGGAGATATTGTTTTTGCTCTTGTGCAGAACATACCAATCGCTTTTTGTGAGGAGTTTTGGTGTAAAGGTGTTATCTTTACACAATTGAAACATATATTCAAAAATAATTATATAGTTATACTTATATCGGCAATAATATTTGCTTTTATAACGCATTTAGGACAGAGTTTTTTAGCGAATCTTGTCGTTAGGTTTCCATTTGGACTTGTTTCTGGATTTATTTATTATAAAACTGGAAAATTAATTTATCCTGTTTTATTGCATTTATTATATAATGCAATGATTGTTTGACTCATCTTTTCAATCATTCATTGTTAATAATTGAAGGAGGCCAGCAATTTATGAAGAAATATACTTTTATATTATTACTCGTCTATATAGTTAGTATATTAGCTATAACGATGTGTGTTGAAAAAATTAATGCATTATCTATTTTAGGTATATTTGCATGTCAACTTATTGTTTCAGTTATTCTCTTAATTCTATCTAAAAATAAAGGTAGAAAAAGTTTAAAAGTGTTAGTGGGAATAAATATAGTTTTCTTTTCAGTATATAATATTTTACAAAACTTTTTTATTTTGACTGGCAGCAGACTTGAAAGCGTTTTACAGAATAGTAATTTTGTAAATAGTAATAATATTGCCGAATCGGTGAACAGTCCGATAGAAAATACTATTACTAGTATTATAATTGTCATAGTTATACACTGGTTTGTTTTTTATAAGCTTAATAGAGATCAGAACAATGAAACGATTTAGTTTACTATTTCAAAGACCTTTACTTGCCATAGGTTCTTTGATTTTGGCTGTTCTTTATTCCATAATGATGCCGATGTTAGCAATATTGATGCAATGGATTACTAATTCGTTAGTTGAAAATCAGGGAATTGATTTCTTCCAGATATTTATATGCTTAGGGTTTGCGATAGGTATTTTTATATTATCTACTTTATATGTATTGACAAAAGATAGATTGATTAATTTTATAATAAAAAATGAGAAACAACGCATATTCAATCAATTATTCAGCAAAAATATAAGTGACTTTCGAGAGGATAATACATCTACTTATACTACCATTCTGAATCAAGATATATATATTATAGAGCGAGACTATTTTGAGACACTATACAGTATTATAGGAGCTGTATCTACTGTTATTGTATCACTTGTGATTATGTGGTCCATATATTTCAAAATAGTCTTCATTATGTTAGGTCTTGTGATAATTGGGTTGGCTATTCCTAATTTATTGGGATCTAAGATGGGGAAATATAAGAAAGAATATCTTGGTAGCTTTGGACAGTTTAATGGAGTCATAAAGGATTATTTCAATGCCTTTGAAGTGATAAAGTCGTATCGTGTATTGAAAAATATTATAAGCTCTTTTAATTTTTATAATAATGACCTTGAAAATAAGAGGCTAAGGAGTAAATTATTTGAAGATTTCGTTCTGCTGCTTTCTACTTTTACTGCATTCATTCTAGGACTTACCATGTTTTTGATATGTGCGTATTATGTAAGTATAAATGAAATACGTGTAGGAGATATGATTGCGGTCGTACAGCTTTCAAATAGTATTATGAGTCCCATCATGATGATACTACTGTCGTTAGGTCAAGTTGTTTCAGCAAAAAAAATATGGAATCATATCGATCAGATTAAGTTGAGAAAAGATAACGCAACTGATATTGATACAATTGAGAAGCCTATTAATAATCAAATTAATTTTTCTAAAAGTATAGATTTAGA
>CAJZEE010000116.1 GCA_915066865.1 uncultured Veillonella sp. | reverse complement strand
CTAAATCAGCAATTGTACGAGCCACCTTTAATATGCGATCAAAAGCTCGCCCACTTAAATGAAAATGGTCAAATATATTGCCTAAAACACTCCAGGCCTTATCTGTAATATTGCATAGTTCACTAATTGCCTTATGAGGAACTGCTCCATTCGAATTAAAGTCAAAACCTTCAAATCGTTTTTGCTGCATAGCAGTAGCCATGATAACTTGTTGTCTCATACTTTCACTCGTCATATTTGAAGTTGATGTATCTAACAGCTGTTCAAGGGTCGGTCTCTCAACGGGAATATGTAAATCAATACGATCCATAATCGGCCCTGATAACCGTTGCTGGTAGTTTTTAACCATCGTTTCTGTACAGACACATTCCTTATGGGGATCATGGTAATAACCACAAGGACAAGGATTTGCCGCAAGAATACAAATAAAATTAGCTGGATATATATAATTTCCTTGAGCCCGATTTATAGTAATAGTCCTAGACTCTAGTGGCTGTCGTAATGCATCAATTACTTGACGTTGAAACTCAGGTGCCTCATCCATAAATAATACGCCTCCATGAGCTAGTGTTACCTCTCCAGGGCGCCCCTGTATTCCTCCACCTACCATACTAGCCAGAGTTGCCGTATGATGAGGATGTCTAAAAGGTCTAGATGTAACAAGCCCATTATCACCGAGTAACCCAATAACGTCTTGTATGCGACTCACTTCAACGATTTCATTCCAATTCATAGGAGGCAATATGGTAGGCAATCGTTCGGCCATCATCGTTTTACCCCCACCTGGAGGTCCTATCATAATACAATGATGATGACCTGCAGCACTGATGAGCATGGCTCGTTTTCCTAACTCTTGACCTTGTACATCGCCAAAATCAACTGTATATGTTTGAATAGTCTTTATAGTTATACTTTCATCCGTGACAGACGTATCAACACAACTATTACTAATTGCGCTTACGTGCTGTTTACTCATTGTATATAGATTTTCATTGGTTCCAGTTAATGGCATAGACTCTAGAGTTGATTTATTGATATTATGTTTATCTACATGTTCTGTTTTGATACTTATTTGTTTATTTTTATCAACTACCTTTGGCTTAGCTTGTTCCTCTAAAATAGTAATAATTTCTTGTAGTGATGATCCACCATATATGGTTAAATTAGGAATAGCTTGTAGCACTTTACTATTTTCAATACTTGTATAAACTTTTGAATAGTTAGCATCTAATCCTGCTAGCGACATAGCTAAAGTCCCAAAGGTTGGTAATAGCGAACCATCTAACGCTAACTCTCCCATAAACAGACTCTTATCAAATAAAGCCGAAATCTTTGCTTTACGCCCCTTTATCTGTCCTGATGCAAGCAGAATCCCTAAAGCAATCGCTAAGTCGAGTCCAGCGCTACTTTTACGAATTGTGGCAGGTGCTAAATTGACTACGATACGTCTCATTGGAAATTCGTAGCCACTATTTTTAATGGCCGCTCGCACTCGTTCACGAGCCTCTTTAACCGATTGATTAGGTAGACCAACGATATCAAAAACCGGCAAACCTTGTGATATATCGACCTCTACAGTAATGATGCATCCATCAATGCCGTGCAAGGTGGCTCCATATAATTTTGCGTACATAAACTGACCTCACTAAAAGCACTGTGGTAAATAATGAATAGAACTTTGAAAGTCTTCGTGTAAATACACCTCTATTACATCAAAGGATATTTCCTTCCAACGGCGCTTTTTTTGATTTAGATCATATAGAAACAACATGGCAGCTCGTTTAATATGCTTTTGTTTTTTCTTGGTAACTGCCTCACGTGCTAGTCCATGTTGCATACCTCGGCGAGCTTTAATTTCAATAAAATGATAGACTAAATCACGTTTAGCAATGATGTCAATTTCTCCTAACCGCGTTCGATAATTTGTATCTACTACTGTAAGTCCTATTTTTTCAATATAGTTAGTGGCTACTCGTTCTCCCCATTTGCCCAGTTCTTTTGAATCGAGTTCATTAAATGCTTTACCAGTACTAATCGTTTTCATATATACCTCCTAATAAGGTGTATCTGCAACAATAACTCATAGAATTTTAATATCTACACTATATTAATCTTTCAACAGGTAATACTTACTTGTAGAGTAAGATACGTAAGATGTAAAAGTAAATACAAAAGAGGTTCCTAATAGTCACATAGGTGACTATTAGGAACCTCTTTACAGTTATGAACTATATGCAATTTATAATGTGATAATACGAATAAAACTAATACAACTATAGGACTTAACTTGATAGTCTAATTATAAAATAAATTTATTATCCATATATAAATAACTAAAATTTAGTCAGGTTTAACCCAACGCACAATAGATTTAATAGGCTCAAAGCTCTTACGATGAAGCGGTGTTACCCCTTGTTGCTCGATAGCTTCTTTATGTAATTCCGTATAGTAACCTTTATGAATACCAAAGCCATAGCCAGGGAACTCATCATCAAGGCTCTTCATATATCGATCTCGCGTAACCTTAGCAATGATGGATGCAGCAGCAATATTAGCGCTTTTGCTATCACCTTTAATGATGGATTCAACGGGAATCCTCAAATCAGGCAATTTCATAGCATCGGCTACTACTGCTTCAGCTGGTACGCTGAGCGTACGAATAGCCTCATACATCGCTTGTCGCGTTGCTTCATAAATATTGAGTTCATCAATCTTTTCTGGACCGTAGGAAATACAGCTAACAGCAACGGCTTCGTCCATGATAATATCATAGAGTGCTTCCCGTTTTTCCTCTGTTAGTTTTTTAGAGTCATTGAGCCCCGGAATTAATGTCATAGGTGGCAAGATAACAGCAGCTACCGTAACAGGCCCCGCAATAGGCCCACGCCCCACTTCATCAACGCCAGCCACATGATAGATACCTTGATCATAGAACATGCCTTCATAGTCATACATACCCATGAGGCGTTGCTGTTCTTTTAACTCTTTTTCTTGACGCTTAATATAAGAAGCAGCTAATTTCTGTACAGAACTACGAGTATCCTCTTGAGCAAAAGACAAAATCTCTAAGGCTTGTTCAGTTTCAAAGAGAGCTTTAATATCTGCAACTTTTAACT
>CAJZEE010000115.1 GCA_915066865.1 uncultured Veillonella sp. | reverse complement strand
TGATCTAAACAATCGAGGCACAGTTACAACAGTTAGGCCGCCGACCTCAAGTCATCTTAGGTACACCTGGTCGTCTATTGGATCATGCAAAGCGCGGTTCTCTCCATCTAGACTGTATTCGTCGTGTTGTAC
This sequence comes from uncultured Veillonella sp., assembly GCA_915066865.1. Taxonomy (GTDB): domain Bacteria; phylum Bacillota; class Negativicutes; order Veillonellales; family Veillonellaceae; genus Veillonella. Next base: position 3,315 of record CAJZEE010000115.1, on the reverse strand, counting down.
TAGATGAAGCAGACCAAATGCTTCACATGGGCTTCTTACCAGATATCGAAAATCTCATCGGCCAAACAGATGCCAATAGACAACTATTACTATTCTCCGCTACAATTCCAGATAAAATCCGAAATCTCGCAAAGGCATATATGTCTAAACCCGTTTCAGTAACGGCAGAAGGAAAACACATCACTCTCGAATCAATTGATCAACGAGTGTATATGATGAATCCTGAAGAAAAAACACAACGGCTCATCAAAATGATTGAAGATGATAATCCGTTTTTAGCTATAGTTTTCTGTAATAAACGGGAAGGTGCCATTCGTTTATCCTACGAATTAACTGCAGCGGGGCTCAATATAGCAGAAATGCACGGTGACTTGACACAAGGTCGTCGCACACAAATTCTGCGAGACTTTGCAAAAGCTAAAACACAAATCTTAGTGGCTACCGATATTGCGGCTCGCGGTATCGACATCGAAGGTATCACACATGTATATAATTACGACGTACCTCGCGATGTAGATTACTACATCCACCGCATTGGCCGTACAGGTCGTGCTGGTAACTCTGGCGTGGCTGTAACCTTTGCGACACCACAAGACGAATCATGGTTACGACGCATCGAACGAGCTATCCAAGCTACACTTACAAAATATACTAAGGATGGTCAGATCAAAACTAAGGGCAATGCTAGCACTGCTCCAAAACGCACAAAATTAGCTAGTAAACCTAAGATTACAAGCACTTACCAATCCACTAAGGCTAAAGCTCACAAAGCACGAGGCCATAAAGGCTCCAATACACGCCAACGCCGTGCTTCTACCTCCCAAACTGGTCGTCGTGGCAAACGCAGATAAAATTCAGCTTAATATCCTAAACTAAATGAAGCAATTTTTCTTCTACAAGAACAGTTTCAAAAAAAGACGCGCACAGCTAAGCTGTACGCGTCTTTTTATTATCACTGTAAAAATAGTTGTTTCTTGGTAATCTTAGATAACTAAAAACTTTACAATAATCTATATTCGATTATATATATTTACCGATAATAAGTTACCTTTTATTGGTTACTTTATTTGTTGGCATAAATGCTCGGTACCCCATCTACATCAGAACATTGGGTCTTACATTGAGATCGATTGCTACAAATCCAGTTTGTTCGACCTCTCACCTCTTGTTTCACAAAGTAACCTACGTTACATCTAGGGCATTTATATTGTTTATCTTCATCAGATACTTCAATATTACCTTCAACACTAGAAGTATCCCCTTCTACTGGCTGCGTATGTTTACATGTAGGATAATTCGTGCACCCTAAAAAGGCACCAAATTTACCATTCCGCTGTTGCAAACATCCTTTTTTACATTTAGGACATACAGGTAAGGAAGACAAGTCTACGCTTTCACTATCCATAGGGCGCTTACGATTTTGACTCGTTATAGTTCGTACCACATTTGGCATCATTTGATCAGAGTTTACTACTTTATCAAAACCAAGTTTATCAATTAATAATTGTAAAAAATTAATTTGATCCGCTAAGAAGGAATCTAATGTATCCTCTCCTTCGCTCATAAGTGCTAAGCGTTCTTCCCAAACAGCTGTTTCATCAGGATAAAGCAGCTCTTCTGGCAGAGCATCTACTAAGAGATAGCCCGTTTCCGTTGGAGATAAGACTTGCTTCTTCCCTGACGTTTTCATAAAGCCTCGACTGATAAGCTCATCAATTATGTTTGCCCGCGTTGCTTCTGTACCAATACCAGATACAGCCTTTAATTGTTTTTTCAAATCTTCATTTTTTACGAATTTATGAATTTCCTTCATCGCTTGTAGTAATGTGGACGGCGTAAAACGGGATGGTGGCTTTGTTTGTTTAGCCTCTACAGAAGAATCCGTATATAAAACAGTATCGTTCTTTTTAACTGCTGGCAAGTGGTCCGTTTCTTCAATAATCTCTTTTTTAGGGTCTGACTCAGCCCCACGCTCATCGGTTAGATCGGGCTCGTCATTGTCCGTCGTAGATTTAGACTTATGTCGTTTATAAAGCAATTTCCATCCTTCTTCGATAACTACACGACCATTAGCTACAAACTCTTCCTTACATTGTTCTACTACAATTTTAGTTTGCTCGTAAATATGCTCCCCATAAAATTGAGCAATATAAGCTTGACTGATGAGGAAATAAATATTTCGCTCCTCTTGGGACAAACTATTTATATTACAAGCCACCGTTGTAGGAATAATAGCATGATGGGCGGTAATTTTCTTTTCATTCCAAGCACGGCTCTTAATAGAACGATCTGCATCGGCAGCCCACTGTGCTAATCTCTCATCACCTGCATTTTGTAGATTGTTGAGGATTGCATTGCGATCATCATATTGATTGGGTGGTAAATATTCACAATCAGAACGTGGATAGGTAGTTAATTTCTTTTCGTATAATTTTTGCGCTGTATCAAGTACAGTCTGTGGATCATAAGAAAAGGCTTTACCTGCCAGTACCTGTAAGGATGACAGGGATAACGGTAAACGCTGTACATCTTTCTTTTTGGATTTAGTAACAGCTTTAATAACACCATCAGGTCCACTTTGCAATTGTTCAACTAATGAATCAGCTATAGCCTTATTGATGAGACGACCATCAGGATCTAATCCTTTTTGCTCATCTGTCGGCTGCCAAGTGGCCCAAAACACCCCATTAGGATGGTTATATAATACCTTTACAGTAAAATAGTCTACTGGTTTAAATGCAGCTAACTCTCGTTCTCTACGTACAACAAGAGCTAAGGTTGGCGTCTTTACACGACCAATTGGCAATGTTACCTTATTACCTTTATAACGTTCAGATAATGTATATGCCCGAGATAAATTCATCCCAATGAGCCAGTCTGCCCGTGCTCTTGCCAATGCAGATTGATATAGATTGTGAAAGTCCTTGTTATCTCTCAAATCATCAAGAGCGGAACGAATGGATTTTTCATCGAGGGCATTTAATAGAATACGCTGTACTGGTTTTGTATTACCTACATAGTACAAAACTTCATCAACTAAGAGTTGCCCTTCCCGATCCGGGTCACCTGCGTTGACGATGACATCAGCTTTGTCGATAAGGTCTTTTACAATCTCAAACTGTTGACGGCTGCTATCTGTGACAAGCAATTTCCACTCAGCTGGCACGATAGGCAAATCTTGAGGACGCCAACGGATATATTTATCATCGTAATCTCCGGGCTCAGCCTGATGCAGTACATGACCTACTACCCAGGTCACCACATCGTCACCCTGGATAAAATAGCCATTCCTCTTTTGGATATTCTTATTTTCTG
>CAJZEE010000114.1 GCA_915066865.1 uncultured Veillonella sp. | reverse complement strand
TGCGGGTGACATTGCTACAAATAAAGGGGATATTGCTTCTAATAAAGCTAATATTACTCAAAATACTACCGCTATCGCTCGTAAGATTTCTTTAGGTGGTAACTCTGGTTCTACCGATGAAAAGTCTTTGAGCACAGGTGATGTGAAATTCAATGTTAAAGGGGAAAATGGTCTTACTACTGTTGCTAATGGCGACGATGTCACTGTTAAACTCGATGATGTGACTAAAGGTAAAATCGATAATGCAGCAAATCAAGACTTGAGCAACTTAACAGATGCTGGTAAACAACAAGTTAAAGATATATCTGCATGGAATGTAACGGCTGCTGGCGGTACCGTTGAAAAAGTACAAGGTGGAGATACTGTAAAATTCCAAGCTGGTGATAATCTTGTAGTTAACCAAGATAGAACTGCTTTCACATATGGCTTGGCTAAAGACTTGAAAGGTCTAAACAGTGTTACCGTAGGTGATGAAAACGGTGTATCTACTAAGATTACCCCTGCAGGTACAACTGTGAAAGATGCAGCTGGCAACTCTACTGTAATTAAGGGTGGTGGCATGACTATTACTCCAGCAGATGTAACAGCTAGCCCTGTATCCCTTACTGTAGACGGCTTAAATAATGGTGGTAACCAAATTCATGGTGTGGCTCCTGGCACAGATGATACTGATGCAGTAAATGTTAGCCAATTGAAAGCATCTAATGCTGGTTTACAAGAAGCTGTTAATCGTGTAGGCACTGAAACACAACGTGTTGGTGCTCATGCGGCAGCTATGGCAGCGTTGAAACCAATTCAATACGATCCATTGGAACCAACTCAAATTATGGCTGGTATTGGCAACTACCGTGGTGAAACTGCGGGGGCTATCGGTATTGCTCACTACCGAACTGAAGATACTATGTTCAACGTAGGTGTTTCACTTGGTACTAGCCACAACATGGTAAATGCAGGTGTTACGCATAAATTTGGTGGTAGTCGTGAAAGAAAAGATGCTATTCCAGAACGTTATAAAGCAGGTCCTATTAGCTCTGTTTATGTAATGCAAGATGAAGTATCTAGTCTCAAAAAAGAAAATAGTAATCAAAAAACTGTTATTGCTAATCAAGCAGCACGTCTAAATACATTAGAAGCTGAAAATGAACGTCAACGACAAGAATTGGCTGAGACTAAACAAGGCTTAGATGACTTGCGTGCAGTAGTAAATCAATTATTAGCCTCTAAAGGTTAAGAGTTGAGAGCTAGTTTTGATAATAGTTTAAGATAATTATTTTTCTGTGAACCTAAAGAACCTCTTATACACTGTTATACCTGATAGGGTACATACATTTTGTATAAGAGGTTCTTTTGCTATTTTGATATATATTCTTATTTAAAATGCATAACATATGAATGACTTCTCATATGTTATATGATATAATACAGTGGAAATAAGAGGTGAAGTGATGCCCCTACTATGTATGATCTTGCATGAATAGGAGATAGGATGTTAGACCGTATACAACGATGGCTTTCAATAGATACCATGTTACCTGTTGCAGAACGATTAGGACCTGTAGGAACTACAAAGCAGCTATATGGTAATTATTTAAAAATAGCTTGGCCAGCTACATTACAAGGCTTGATGTTACAATTTATGACGGCCATCGATTTGGCGATGGTTGGTGCCTTAGGTGCGTCAGCTCTTGCTTCGGTAGGCATTATGGGACAACCTGAGATGGTAATGCTCATCTTCTGTCGAGCCTTATCCATTGCCGTGACGGCAATTATAGCTCGTCGTAATGGTGAAGGTGATGTAGATGGTATGAATGCCGTGCTCAAGCAGTCTATTTTATTGAATTTTTTGATTTATGTACCGTTATTATTGATATGTTTCTTAAATTTAGAGCATATTCTACGTTTTACAGGTGCTGAAGATGGCTATATTGAAACAGCTGTTTGGTATGGTCGTTTCATAGTTATTAGTTTAATCTTTCAGTCTTTTAGTCAAATCGTAGGGGCTGCACTCATTGGATATGGTAATACTAAAGTTATTTTTAAATCTAATGTAGTAGGGAATATTTTGAATACAATAATGAACTTCTTCTTGATTTATGGTATTGGTTTCTTCCCTGAACTTGGTGTTATGGGGGCAGGGGTTTCCACCATGATCAGTAGTGCGATTATTGCATTATTGTTGTTGCGTACGATTTCACAACATACTGCTACTGGATTAACATTGCGCCATCCGTCGAAGTGGATTTTTGAAAGACCTGTACTTCATACGATGTTTCACGTAGGTGGCAGTTCTTTAGGGGAACAGTTCTTTGAACGCTTCGGTATGTATACATACACTATGATTGTAGCTTCCTTAGGTGCAGTACCTTTGGCCGCGCATTACGTATGTATGAATCTAATGGATATATTTTATTATTTTGCGATGGGACTTGGCTTTGCAGGCGCGTCACATACGGGTCAAAATCTTGGGCATAAAAGGCCGGATATTGCACGTACTTATGGTAAAATTGGTGCTCGTATCGGTTTAGTCGTGGGGATAGTGAGTGCATTAATCTTTATTGGCCCTGGTGATTTTTTAGTACAGTTATATACTCGTGAAAGTGATGTTGTTACCCTTTCAGCCACTTTGATGGGCATTATGGCAATCGCTGCATTTCCTCAAGCATTACAACAAGTATACTCCGGTGTGTTGAAAGGTGCAGGAGATACATATTACATCATGAAATATTCCCTTGTGAGCGTAGCAATCATTCGGCCTATCATTACATATCTATTGTGTATTACATTAGGTTTAGGCCTCTTTGGGGCATGGTTATCTTTGTGCTTTGATCAGTCTCTAAGATTATGTTGTTCTTATTTTAGATTTATTCAAGGAGCATGGCAACATAAGGTTGTTTAATGAGATGTAAATATAGTTTTAATTTAACTTTTGCTTTATATTAAAAATAGGCTTCATGTAAATGTTAAAATTTAAAATACTAATACTCGATATAATTTTAAACGGCAGATAATAATTATATATTTTGTTGATTATTCTTTTTACATTGAAAGTTTTAGAAGAATTCATGAAAAAAATAGTGAATAAACTCTTGTCTATTAAAAATTTTTGATGTACAATACTTAATGTGAAAAAAATGACACATTGGGGAATGTGTTATCTGACCAGAACCTTCTGATTTCACGTATATATGTAAGGGATATACATATGAAATGATAAAAGCCTCCTTAGTGTATAAGGGGGCTTTTATTTGTTCAATTATAGTTAGATCTATTAGTGTATATAATAATGATTTTGATGAACTTACAGGACCAGTGATCTTATTATTGTTAGAGAATTTTAAAAAAGATAAATAGTATTATAATTACGGGACTGTAATATGTGCAGAAAATCGCAGTGATTAGGTAATTAAGAGGAGATCGGAAGAGCACACGTCTGAACTCCAGTCACGATCAC
>CAJZEE010000113.1 GCA_915066865.1 uncultured Veillonella sp. | reverse complement strand
TTTTGTTTGATTGTTGTGGGTTTTTTGTTGTTTAGAGCCTAGTTCTTACCTAGTTCTAGCATAATTAGACCAAAAATCTAAATAATCCACACAAATTATTAATAAACAACCCCTAATTAGAGCCTAATTAGAGAATAAACCTAATAAATCTCCATAAATCTTTTATTAAAAACACTAATAGATATAAATAACTATACCTATTAGTGAAAAAATAAAAAATAAAGTGTGTAAAAACCTATTTGAAAAACAATAAGTAAGTGTATTTAACACCTACTTATTGTCTAATAGTTAAGCAAAAGGCTCTTCCTCTTGTTGAGCTACTGGTACAGCTTGACCTTGAGGTTTATTCTCAAGAGCAGCTCTAAGAGCAGCAGCATCTACAAGTTTATCTTCCATTTTATCAGAAGCATCATATACAGATTTCCTGTATATCATTCTACCTGTGTGGTCTGTGAAAGGTATAGTCCAGTGACCTTCATTGTCTTGTTTCATCACAGGCTCTTGTCCATCATAGAATGGTGTATAAGAACTGAGTACAACTACTTGACCTGGCATCTCTTTACCCTCAAAATAGTTACCAGAACTAGAGGTATTTATTGTTACATAAGCCTCTCTTTTGGTCTTTCTTTCAAAGGTAGAACCTAAGTCATTTACTTGAAACTCTGTTCTTACTTCTTGAACTCTGATTTGAGCCATTTCTGGGTTATTTTTGCTGATTGCAATAACTCCATTACCATTTTTTTCTGAGTGTCTAATTACTGTTACCATAATGTTTGTAAAATGTTTGAATTAAGTTTTTAATAATTATGACAATAAGCTACTAACTTACTGTCAAAAATGAGTGAAAGGTTTATATATGGTGTCTTTAGTAAAATAAGATATATACTATATAGGTGTATAATGAACTACTGAGTCATCTTACAAAACACCTATATAGTATATAGTTATTACATTATTATTTTACTAATTATATTTTATTAGCTCTATAATTACATCTTTTGTAGTAATACCATATCTTGACAATAAGTCATTTAAATCTCTACTATTTATAAAAGATATAATAGATTCTTTTAAGATACTTTCTAAGTCTTTTTGTACTTGTAATAATTTATCATTATTACAAAATACATTTTCTTTTGTTATACTTGTATCTATAATATCACAAAATGTATTTTGTTGTTCTACAAATCTCATTCGTTCTATAGCATTTAATATACTTTCTATTACTAATGAGTTTTCAGCTAAAATACTGTAAAAATCTTGTCTCATATTATTGTTATTTATTAGTTATTATCAAAAATGAGTGAAATGTTTATATATAGTGTAATATACAAGAAATAAGATACAATGTATCTCTACATTGTATCTTAATAATTATTATATATTATAGGTGTTCAAGTATTTCTTGTATCTCTTCTTTATCAAAGTATTCTATTGAGAACTTTTTAGTACCTCTATTATAATGAAATATAAGATAGTTATTATTATCATCTTTAAATATCTCATATTTTCTATTTAACCTATTAGTGTAAAAACAATCTAGACTAGTATATCTAGTATTTTCTTTACCTAATAGTTGTGATGAGAAAACTATAGTATTGAATTTCTCACTAGTTTTTAATGCAACTTTTTCACTATTTATTATTACAGTTACATTATTACTGTATTTATCTATTAGCATATAAGCTAATGCAAAAGATAATATTGCTATTATTATATTCTTTATCATCTTGGTATTATTTTAAGGTTTGTAAAAAATTAAAGACTAAGTAGAGTTTTTAGTACTTTAAAAAATTTTGGCTTTTTAATTAAGTTAAGCTCGCCACTTCGTGGCTTCACTTAACTTAATTAAAAAGCAGATTTATTAATATTCCTCTTTAGCTTCTAGTAGTTTGAAGTAAGCTATTCCAGGTGCTAATGTGAGAAAAGCTATACCTAATAGAATTAAAAGTACATCAAAGTTATTTAGTACTTTAGCTTTCTCAATAAGTATCTCCATTAAAGCTATTTCAGTAAATAGAGATACTAAAAGTATTAATACAAATACTGGTTTTAAAAAGGTTTTTAATAGATTTTCCATAGTGCTTAATATTTTATAATTCTAATAATGAGTGAAATGTTTATATTGGTAGTACCAATAGGTAAATAAAGCCTATATTGCTATAGGCTTTATTATGCTATGAGAATATCTCAGATTCAATCTCAGCTTGGATTTTCTCTTCTTCTTCAAAGTATTCTTTTACTCTGTTGTTGAAGTCTTCCATATTCTCTACAAGACCAAGTTCTATAAGTAATCCAACTTCACCTGTTAGTGAGAATGGATTGTAATTAAGAACTTGACCTAACTCATATATAGCATAGTCTACAATCTCTTCATCTGTTGAAGCTATGCCATAGAGTGCTGTTGCTTGATAATAAGCATCAGTTTGATACAATTTGTTTAGAGTCTCTTGTGAAAGACTTGAAGCTGCTGCTACCATAATATATAATAATTTAGCCCCCTATAATTTAGTTCTAGTTGAGAGAAGAGGGGGAGTTTCTTCTCTCAAAAATGAGTGGGGGGTTGAAGTGGGGTAGTCAAAGAATACACACAAAAACCAATATTTTTAAAATTCCTAAAAAATTTTTCCAGAATTTTTTTTCTACCTATTAGCCCCAATAGGTTATAAAGAGACTATTACCAATAGGTAATAAAAAGTTGAGTTTACTAAAAATTTTCTAAAAATTTTTTGTCATATTAATTTTTATTCTTATCTTTGCATTTGAAATCACTACACTATCACCAAGTAGTGTGACCCTAGTTTCCACAGAGGTGTATAGGGACTAGGAGAAATAAGGGGTGGTTATAGAGTAATATTTGTGGGAAGCTGATATAAAGAAGAGTGATTACTTCAAGGTGAGCCCAATACAAATACTATAAAATTCCCTCTTATGTTTCAAAAGATGTTGAAATAAATTTGTATGCTGCTCAACCCAGTGATAGGATTTATAGAACTAACCCCGCTATAAATCGCAAAACAAGAATAATGTGATTCCCACTCTACAGCTCATCTAATCAATGTGTAATCCCTTAAAAGGACTAATGTAGAGGAGACAAGGTAGGTATGATTAAGGTTATACTGTAACCAGGACACTTAAAAGCAAGGCAAGTGGGATAATGGAATTAGCAGTGTTTTATAAAATTTACTTAGACGTGGGGCTACTCTCTAAGATAATAAATTTTATAACTCTGGACAATTAGTACTGTAGCTATAAAAAATAGTGCTTGTAACATGTACAATATAAGTCAATATCAAAAATAAGACCTGTAAATAAAAATCAGTTATTAAGAGTATAGAATTGGAGAATAACGAGTTTATATGTCTCTATACAAAGAATAATATGACAACAGTTGTTAGGTCTACTGTTTATAGTCCTCTCAAAATTTTGTATCATATTTTAAGTTATTTTATAACTTATTGAAAATCAAGTTTTTATGATGCGAGTTTTTGG
>CAJZEE010000112.1 GCA_915066865.1 uncultured Veillonella sp. | reverse complement strand
GAGTTCAGACGTGTGCTCTTCCGATCTTGAGGATACCAAAACAAACAAAATTGTTTAACTTTTTAAGACATTAGTAACCAAACCTTTGCTTATTAATCTATCCAATATATAATAGAGCCATAAAGAAAATCAAAAGGAGGTCCACTTCAATGTCACAAGCAATACAAAAAAATCACAATCAGCCTATAATTATCACTAGCGCTAATAGTAAAGAATTAGCAGAAAAAATAAAAAAAGTATCCAAACAAGTTATGGAAAGAAATTATAAGTTATATAAGGCTTTAGAAAATAAATGAGTGAACGTATTATTCATTTTATCTTACAAGATATCTATGATTTTCATAAAGAATTGGAGAAAAACTTAGTCCTACTTTCTGGAACAAGAGATAACAGCTTATTAGAATCAGCTGTAAATTCTCCATTTCAAACCTTCATGGGAGAAGATTTATATGCTTCTATCTATGACAAAGCTGCTCAATTATGCTACGGAATAGCAAATAATCACCCATTTATAGATGGTAATAAACGGACTGCACTTCATAGTATGTATGTATATTTGATTATTAATGGATTGGATATCACAGCATCCGAACAAGAAGTAGAAAATGTAATCATTAATATAGCCGCTGGAAAAATGAATAATATAGAATTATCACAATGGTTACAAAATAATACTGTTGAAATAGAATAATTATCACTCTTACAAAAATCACCTTTCTTTTGCATATAATATGGCTTAAACACCTACATTATACTTAAGCAAGGTGATTTTTTTGTATAACTTTCGTTGTCGCACCCGCATAGTGAGTGGTTTTATGATTCACGATTACGTCGCAAACCAGTCTAAAGGCAATAACAGAAGGGGCTGTTTTGTTACAGCCCCTTCTTACTTCTTTATTAATTTTATAAAAATGAATTTTAAATGAAATTATCCCTATATTTTTTTTGTAATTAGTGTAATAATATAAGTATTAGTAATATATAGCAGTTTCAGTTCCTCAAATTATAATACTATATATGCGGCTATCAGATAATCACATATAAAAACAGTAGATATGGAGAATATGATACTAATAGTATATAGTGCCTTTAATGATTCTGCACAAGGGACCTCACTGATTAAAATTTTATATTACTATATCTCTATATTATATTAGAGATGCTTTATAGTATGAACATATTGTTCCTACGATTTAGATTTTTAAGGAGTGTTATTATGTCATTTTTAACAAACTTAGCAAAAAACTTTGGGAAATCTGTAATTAATCAAGCACAACGAATGAATGGAAACAGGAAGCTGATATGATGGATGATGAAAAACTAGTCCGCATGCTAAATAACTATCTTCCGTGTCAAAAGAAAAATGCTTATATGCTTTCGGCTAAAGAACGCGGTACTATTGGTCGTCGTGATGGCGAATTCTATGTTCGATATTAAGGAGTCGTTATAATGGCAAGATTTGAAGTAAAATTTAGATACAAATCAACAGGTACAACCAATCGTGGTGGAATCAATACTATAACAGTTACAGCTGATAGCTCTTATGATGCCAGAAATCAAGTTATCTCATCTCACTCAAATGGAAATGGTATTACTATTGAATCGGTTGTAAGAAAAAGTTAATCTATCACTAAATACAACTTATACTGCTTACATATCAGTTAATTAAGAGGTATAACTATATGAAAAAAATTGCCCTATTACTCTTTATATTTTTAGCAACTACTGGATTAGCATCTGCTAAGGATGTATATGTAACAACTATGTCAAATGACAATGCATCCATGCAAATTTACATTGATGATTCTAGTATTGCTCATTTCAATAATACCTATACATTTTCTTATGCAGTTGTATCTAATACTACCGGGGAATCTGCAAGATTTACTGGTAGTATCGCCTCCTTCTTTACCCCTTACGATGTGTTTTATGTAAATGGTCAACCAACATATGTTAGTGAACTTACACCTGAAGGTCAAGCCATGATAAGAGCATTCCTATCTTATCTAGAGTCACATCAACCTACATTATCTTATTAAATACGATAATATATTCATAACACCATATGTCTTATGAATATTATAAATAGGTATCTTGGTGCAATAATATTATTTATAATAAATAGTACCTACTGCTACGTAAAGCCATAAGCGATAACGTGGGTTGTAGGACAAAAAGTGTGGGTGACTAATCCCAATAAGTTGGAAAATCTGTAGCCATATGTAGTTCATTCCAAACAAGAGCATCGCCCCATTGAGGAATTGAACGATCTATTTAGCAATAACCAGATAACCGTTTGTATATAACAGCAATCGATTCATCTGTAAGCATACAATTTAATATATCTAAAACAGAAAGCGGTCTTGGTGAGTGCATATAGCACTACCAATAGACCGCTTTTAGTCTTCTTTCAAGCGAAAGACCGCTATGAACTCGTAACATACTTCTTAGTTGAGCATTTACTCCACCTTCAATACGATTATTTGTTGTAGGTACTGTAATATCAGTACATTCTAAAAATGTAAATAAAGTTTGTTGCCTAATCAAACGCCATAGTGATGATTCGGCTTTAAGCAAACGCTCATGTGTAGAGCGTTTGTTTCCAAACTCATCAACCGTCATTTCTGGCAAAAAATGTGAAATAGGCATCTTTGGTGACTACTATAAGGCAAAACTTTCCGTAATGCTTTAGGTAAACCATTAGCCCCATCAGACACAACGGCTTTAGGTTCAGCAATCCGTTACATTAAATATTGCCAAGCTCCAGCATGCTCATAACGGCAGACATCCCATCCTAGAACATGAGTATCATTGCAACAAATCAACACACATACATTCCTAGATAAGTATATTCCATCAAGATATACCACATCATGTATACTTTCTTCTACTTTTGGTGGCAATGGCCATATGGGCCAAAATTTGGCAGTTTTACGCCTGAATGTACGACCTTTGCCAGGCATATCAGCTTGAATATTGGTACTGAATAACCAATTCAAGAATAGGTTTAACTCTTTACTTAGATTATTAATTTTGACGGTAAATGCCACCTTACAATGTTTACAAAACCAACGCTGAGAAGCAGATTTTAAAACACCATGTTTAACACATTTTTCATTACAATCAGGACATTTTATTTGTCGCATAAACTCTTCATCCATATTTGTTTATATATAGGAAGATATAATATCATTTTAGTCAGCAATTACAAGGGTTAATTGATGTTTTTACCCACACTTTTGGTCCTATAAGCCCCTCTTTTCTTTGGCAATCCAAGCAGGGATTTTCCCCATCCCACGACTTAGAAGTATGTAACCAAATATAGTCTGATATATATTTATAAGTATATAAGCATAAATATATTTTTTACTTGTATAAAGGAATCTGTTCTTCTCATACCAAAATAACAAATAATAGAAAATACCCATTCTAAGAGACAAAATAGTTATCAAAGTCAATATCGTGCTCGGTTAATTCAACCTGTACATCATCATATTGCACCTCTAATTCTATCGAATCGGTAAGTTCTTTTTGTACCTTATAATCGTCAATATCAATATTTCTATCTATTATATTCTGATTATCAAAACTAAAACTAAACGGCAATTCTATGCGCACCAAAAAAGTATTCTTACCA
>CAJZEE010000111.1 GCA_915066865.1 uncultured Veillonella sp. | reverse complement strand
ATATTTAATTTAAACAAGTAATTTGTGCACAACTATATCGATACATAGCGTGTTGTTATAGGGGACAAATAAAAAATCATATGAGTAGAAATTGACACATATACCCCGTATCTAGATACAATTAAATTGGTTATGTTAGCTAGTTATGTTTATAGTTGATGTGTTAGAGGAGGTATAATATGAGAAAAAATGTAAAAGCTGCTGTTATTGCTGCATTAATCGTAACAGGCGCTAATGCTTTTACCATGGTATCTGCCACAACTGTGGAAAGTCATACAGACGGAAAATCCATTGGTCTTAATTTGTGGGGGGAAAAGAGACATTATACAGATGACTTAACTGTTAATGTATCAGGTTTAGGTGTAAATGGTACAAAATATCATAATAATGTTACAGGTATTTACGCCCTTGATGGTACACAAGTGGCCATCGATAAAAATGTAACTGTAACAGTTAAAAATCCAGCACCTGCAGAAAGTGGTGCGAAACGTAGACCTGATTTGGCACATTATTACATGAGCGGTATCTATGCTGGTTATGGCGGACTTACTAGTGATGGAAATAACGATGATACTCGAATTACCGTAAAGGGTAATGCTAAAGTCGATGCTGTTGGCGTTGGTTTACAAGCCAATAAAGATGGATATATTCGCATACTAGGTGGGGCCGATATAAAAACATATCCTTTAGATACCTCTGATACCTATTCTGCATTATCTGAAGAAGGTTTTGTTTATGTAAATACGGGGATGGATGGCTTACATCCGGGAACGAATGATGTGAAGATGTATGGTAATATAGGATTCTTAGATAAAAACTATGGTATTGAAAAGAACCCACATAACCATGGATCTGAAATTTCTTTAGGTTTAACAACACCAAATTCTAAATTGGTAGGTGGTGTGTTGAATGAATTTGATGAAAGCAACAATAATCCGTACCATGGTGGTCTACGATTGTACTTACAAAATGGTGCGACTTGGCGCAATGAATGGTTAGGAGCTGAACGCGTATATCCTACACAAGGTCGTCCTAATAATGCAAACTATTTATATACTGGTAGTCGTGTAGAACATTTTATTGGTGGTAAAGATATAAATAGTCAAGGTATTATCCAAGCCGTAGATCCACGACCTATTACTATTAACAACTATGCTGGTCATGCAGCTATCGACTATGAAAAGGGAGCCCCTGCAGCGGCACAAGGTAAGGGCGAAGTCGTTATCAACCATGCTGATAAGGTTTCTTCTGTAACTATGCACAGTTCGGCAGATGCACTTAAAGGGTATGTAAATGTAGACAACCCACGAGGCACTTTGCAGAAGTTGGCTAATAAATTAACATACGCTGGCTTTACTAAGGGTGAACGTAATTTAAATGTGAATGTTCAAGTCGATTCAGGCCTTATTAGCCCTGAATATTCTACTAAGCTTGGTACAGATAGCTTTACTGTTGATGGGAAACCTAGTATTACTGACCAAGCGGTTGTGACAGCTCGTGAAAGCGAAGTTGTTTCTGGTGCTAAGAGTGCGTTAGCCTCCTCTGTGATACAAATGAGAGCCGATACGAATGATTTACAACGTCGCCTCGGTGATGTGCGACTCAACTCCAATAAGCATGGTGTATGGGGGAAATACATCGGTGGTAAATCTAAAATTACGGACAGCGCCTATGTAAACCAAACCTATAATATGGCGCAAGTAGGCTATGACACATTGCGTGGCGATTGGACTATTGGTGGGGCCTTGTTATATGGTACAAGTAATAGCGATTACGCTTTAGGTTCAGGGTCTGGTAAAACTGTGGGTTTAGCATTATACGGTGCAAAACAATACAATGATGGTCGTTACTTCGATGTTATTGGTAAAGTAAGTCGTTTGAAAAATGATTTCACTGTACGTAATAGCTTGGGTACAAGCTTGAGCGGAGATTACCGCAATACAGGTACCTCTTTGAGCGTTGAATATGGTAAACGAATCAAGAAAGACAATGGTTTCTACATCGATCCTAACGCAGAATTGACGCTTAGTCGATTGTCTGGTGTAAACTTTGATGCTCGTACAAATACAGGTAGTACAGTGCACATTAACTCTGATGCGGTGAATTCCGTTATCGGTCGTATCGGTGTAGGTACTGGTAAGGAAAGTAAGAACAGCAACCTCTTCCTCAAAGCTGCATTAGCGCATGAATTCTCTGGTAAAATGAAAGCTACTTATAGCATGACCGGTGAGCCAACTACAGGCAGTGAAGTGAACCTTAAAGATACATGGCTAGATGTTGAGTTAGGTGGTTCATGGAGCGTACGTCCTAATACATATATTTATGGGACTTTCACTAAAAACTTTGGTGCTATCGTAGACAATTCCTATCGCATTGACGCAGGGATTCGTCATAACTTCTAATTAATAGTAAATATAGCGGAGACAAATAATATGGGGATGTTATTTGTTAGTACTATAGTGTTAAGGAATATTAGAATTAAATATTCATATATGTAAGGGTATATAAAAAGACCGACTACATTCCTATTGAAGGACTGTAATCGGTCTTTTGGTTTTATAGATATAAACTATTTTAAATCACATAATCCAGATTTAATGTAATCTAAATATAAATCAAGATATAAATCTAAACCTAAATATAGACATAATCATATTAGAATTGTAATGTTTTGATTCTTTCAACGGCGCGAATTGTATTTTCACGACTGCCGAATGCTGTTAAACGAAGGTAACCTTCACCATGAGGGCCAAAGCCAGAGCCTGGTGTAGATACGATTTGAACTTGTTCGAGCAAGATGTCGAATAATTCCCAGCTAGTCATGTTGCCAGGTGTTTTTAGCCAAATATATGGAGCGTCAACACCGCCGTATACAGTAAGGCCGATAGATTCAAGACCTTCTTTGATGATGCGGGCATTTTCTTTATAGTACGCAATGTTTGCACGTGTTTGTTCACGTCCTTCTTTTGTGTATACTGCTTCTGCACCACGTTGGATGATGTAAGGAACACCATTGAATTTAGTGCATTGACGACGGTTCCACATAGGGTTTAGCGGTTGGCGTTCACCAGATTTAGTTTTGCCAGTGACCTCTTTAGGTACTACTGCATAAGCACAACGTGTACCAGTGAAACCTGCAGTTTTAGAGAAGGACCGGAACTCGATAGCCACTTCGCGAGCGCCTTCGATTTCGTAGATAGATTTTACAGTATCTTCTGTGCTGATGAAAGCTTCGTAAGCGGAGTCAAACATCAAAATGGCATCATTATCTTTACACCATTTGATCCATTCTGCCAAACGAGCACGGCTCAAAACAGTACCAGTGGGATTGTTAGGCGAGCAAAGATATACGATGTCTACGCGTTCAGACGGGAATTCTGGAGAGAAGTTATTTTCTGCATAAGTAGGGAGGTATACAACCTTTTGGAAGATGCCATCTACAGCTTCGCCAGTACGACCACCCATAACATTGGAGTCAAGGTATACTGGGTATACAGGATCAGTAATGGCAATGATGTTATCTTCGCTGAATAATTCTTGAATATTACCAACGTCAGATTTTGCACCATCGGAAACGAATACTTCGTCAATAGCGATATCTACGCCCAATGGTTTGTAATCGCCATCAACAATAGCCTGACGTAAGAAATCATATCCCTGTTCAGGGCCATAACCTCGGAATGTTTCAGCTTTTCCCATTTCTTGAACAGCTTTGCTCATAGCATCGATAATTGCTGGAGCAAGTGGTAATGTAACATCGCCGATACCAAGACGAATGATATCTGCATCTGGATGAGCTGTTTGGTACTCATTTACTTTTTTAGCGATATTAGCGAATAAATAAGAACCTTGAAGGTTTAAGTAGTTTTCATTGATATTAGCCATAATGACTCCTTTTTATAATCAGATTTCTCTATATATAGTAAATTATATAGAATAATGACGC
>CAJZEE010000110.1 GCA_915066865.1 uncultured Veillonella sp. | reverse complement strand
ATTCCGATCGTTAATAAGCTACCTTCTGAAATCGGTAGTTTGGCAAAAGATGTTATTACTGATATTATATCTGAAAGCATTAAGAAAATTCTTTTCCCTTAATGCCTTCAATTAACAATTTCTAACCTTTACATTTATCATTTCCGCATCAAGAGGGAGCTCTAAAGAGGAAATGCAAGAAGTGGTAAACTACATAGAATTTATAAGATCTAGACATAAAAATAAGTAAGATATATAGATAACAGGAGGTTTATATGTTTTTCTTTTTCCCTGAAGAGAGTCCTAGCAATGCAGACAATACTTATCAGTCTCCTTTTGAATCAATTAAACAAATAGATGATGATGACAATGAGTATTGGTATGCTCGAGATTTACAAGAAATACTCGAATACTCAGAATGGAGAAATTTTAGTAAAATTATTGAAAAGGCTAAAAGTGCTTGTGAAACCAGTGGCCATGCAGTTCAATCCGAATTTGTTGACGTCAACAAATTGGTAGATGTTGGGGCTAACTTACAACGTAGTATACAAGATATAGTACTCTCTAGATACGCTTGTTACTTAATCGCTATGAATGGCAATCCTCGTAAAGAGGTAATTGCATTAGCTCAAACCTATTTTGCTGTAAAAACTCACGAGCAAGAGCAATTAGAATTACAAAAAGAAGATAGCTTACGTTTACAAATCCGACAAGATATTAAAGAGCATAATATATCTTTAGCTGAAGCTGCTAACCAAGCAGGTATAAAAGAACCTAAAGATTATGCTATTTTTCAAAATGAAGGCTATAAAGGTTTATATGGAGGTTTGGGCGTAAAGCAAATTCACGCTAAAAAAGGTCTAAAGAAATCTCAGAAGATTTTAGATCATATGGGTAGTACCGAACTTGCTGCTAATCTATTCCGAGCTACACAAACTGATGAAAAATTGCGCCGTGAAGGAATAAAAGGAAAAGAAAATGCTAATAAAATTCATCATGACGTTGGTGCAAAGGTACGTCAAACTATCAAAGAATTAGGCGGTACCATGCCTGAAGATTTAAAAACACCGACTAAAAGCATCCAACAAATAAGAAAAGAAAGCAAAAAAGCGCTTTCAAAATAATCCACAAGGGAGAGTGTTACTATTGGTTGTAAATTTGATTTACTGCGATTTACCACATACCAACGCTGTATCAGAAGAATGTAAAGATGTGAATACCCATAATATCTACATAAATAGAAACCTCCCTCATGATCGTATGAGGAAGGAAATTAAGCATGAACTAACCCATATTGCAAATGATGATTTTTACTTAAATGAACACGTAAATCTGGTCGAGCAAATGGTTCGCAGATCTCATATAGATGATTCGGAATTAGAAAACATCAACTTTTATCATCATTTTAATATTTGATTACATGTTAGGAGGTATCATGGCGACACAATGTGAAATAGATTCATATATAAATGAACGCTTAGATGACCAGATTAAATGGTACGACGAAAAGAGTAGTTCTAATCAAAGTAGATTCAAACAGTGTAAATGGGCTGAAATGGCACTTGGCGGAATAATAGCGGTGTTGACGCCAACGATCACAAATTATGAACTCATTAAATATATAATCGCAGCATCATCTGCAGGCATTGTTATTGTTGTAGCCTTACATGGTTTACACAATTTTCATGAAAACTGGATTGAGTATAGAAAAACCTCTGAGCTACTAAAAAATGAAAAATACACCTACTTAAATAAAGCAGGTGTATATAAAGAGTTGTCAGATGATGACCGATTTATATTGTTAGTCGAACGATGTGAATCAATTATTTCACACGAAAATATAAACTGGGCCAATATGAATAGTGGCTCTACAAGCAAGAAGTAAGTTTAGTATCATTAGATACCGGTTGATATGTACTTTCAAACACATCAGGCTTACAAGGATATTGCTCGCCTCGTATGCCTGTAATTATCCAATCTCCCACCGAAGCTTTCATTGGGCCTTCTAATGTTTTAATAATAAGTTCTTTATCAGTTTGAAAGGCCTCTATTATGATTGGTTTTTTCATAAATTTTTGTTTCATTTTTTAATCTCCTTTCCGAAAGGATGTGTATGTATGTTTTTAACCCCAGTAAGAAAACACATTTTTATCAGTCACGCTTGGAAATACAATGATGATTACTATACAATAACCAGATGGCTAGATGAGTCACTTATAGTATACCACAATTATAGCGTACCGAAACATGACCCATTAGATGCAGGAAATACAAGAAAATTAGAGGCCGCATTAACAGAACAAATGCGCCATGCTAATATAGTTATTATAATTGCCGGTATGTACGCTAAGCATAGCGATTGGATTCAATATGAGATTGATGAAGCTGTTAGAATGGACAAAAAAATTATCGCTATTAAACCACGCGGCAATATATATCTGCCTTTAGAAGTACAAAAAGCTGCTAATAAAACTGTCGCCTGGAATCGGAATTCTCTGCTTGAAGCTATTAGAACTATATAAAAAATAAGCCCCACCGCAGTGAGGGCTACTAAAAACTACATACCTAGCCTTAGAGGTACTTCATTTTTACTCCAATAACATTATACCACAAAACCTCTAAGGCTTATTTCTTATACCCAAATTTAAGCAGAGGAGGTTATTTTTATGGCAAAAAAGAGCCGATGGACGATTCCAGGTATCGAAAACCATCAACGGTAAGCGTAAATTCTTTTATGGCACCACTAGGAAAGCGGCCATAGAAGCTATTGAGAAATACGTAAATACTAATCAATCATGTGTCAATTTCGATGATACTATCTCGTTAAACACATAGATTAATATATGGTTACAGTTAAAAGAAAAGAGCATAACACCAGCTACTTATCAAAGTTATACAGGAATCATTGATCGTTATATTAGAAATAAAATCGGCGGCGTAAAGTTAGCTGAAATTAAGCCAAACACTCTGAGATATGTGTTTAAATCTATGGATGGATTGTCATCACGAACAATATCCTACACTATGACAATTCTAGGCTCTATCTTAGAGAAAGCAGTGAAAGATGATATCATCCCTAAAAATTACATGAAAAACATAGATCGGCCAAAGCAGGTTAAAGTCCGCCATATGGTAACGTTGTCTGCAGATGAAGTTAAGAGCTTCTTATCTAATATATCTAACTCTGAGCATCACGCACTCTTTAAATTAGCATTTGCAACTGGTATGCGCCGCTCTGAATTGTTAGGCCTAAGATGGTCTGATATTGACTTTAAGAAATCGGCCTTATCTATTTCACAAACAGCGCTCAAAATAGGATCCACTGCAGTTATATCAAATACAACTAAAACTACATCATCAAAACGGATAATAGCCATTGATACGGATACAATCCAGGAACTTATGAAGCATAAAACAGTCATAGATAAACGCAGAATTAAGACAATGAACTGGATTAATAACAATTTAGTATTCCCAGGCATTAAAGGTGCCCCTCGCTGTCCTGATGAAGTTAGTAAGTTATGCAAGAAGTACGCTAATTTAATTGGCAAGCCCTCTTTTACAATGCATGGCACAAGACATACCCACGCTACTCTTCTCATCGAAAGTGGGGCAAATATGAAAGCCATACAGGAACGTCTAGGGCATGCTTCATTTCAAGAAACAATGGATACTTACTCACACGTCACTCCTAAAATGGAGGATGATATCGTGGAACGCATCTCTAAAATATTCTGATGTCAAAATGATGTCAAACCACATAAGACTTTATGATGTCAAACAAAAATAAGGGCTTACAGAATTACCTGTAAGCCCTTATTTTATTAGCTTGGTGCGGTTGGCGGGACTTGAACCCGCACGAGCGTTAGCTCACCACCCCCTCAAGATGGCGTGTCTGCCATTCCACCACAACCGCATGGAATACAAATGGTGCCTCAGGACAGAATCGAACTGTCGACACACGGATTTTCAGTCCGTTG
>CAJZEE010000109.1 GCA_915066865.1 uncultured Veillonella sp. | reverse complement strand
ATCTTATAAAAAATTCTTCATTTTTATTTTATTTGTTATAATAATACGTATGAAAACAGCAACAATAATCGACTTAATTGTAGATTCTGATGTACACACACAATCTATAAATCATATTATAAAACAACAGCATATCTCCCAGCGCATGAGACGACGTTTACGAAGTGATGGCATCATAACAATTAATGGTAAACCTGCTACCTGGAATACGCTCATTCACGGTGGCGATCATCTCATTATGAAGTTAACACCAGAGCAAGAGTTTAGTTTAAGCCCTATGGAACTAGATATCATATATGAGGACGAATATATTTTAGTCATTAATAAGGCGGCTGGTATTCTTATGCACCCTACTTCTACCGTACGAGATCATACGCTAGCAAATGGTGTACTTCATTACTACCAAGAAACAAATCAGCATTATGATTTCCATCCCGTACACCGATTAGATAAGGATACCTCAGGTATTGTCATCATTGCTAAAACATCAGTGGTCCAACATGCTTTTGATAAAAAACACACCTATTTTTACAAAAGCTACGACGCCATTGTAGAAGGACATCTCCCGTCTGTGCCTATAAGCATTAACTGGCCTATAGGTCGTAAACCAGGCAGTATCATTGAGCGTTGTTGTACAGACCAAGGAAAGCCGGCTCGCACAGATATAACAGTGATTAGTAAAAATACAAGCAAAATTAACTATAGTAAAAACAACTCTGATAATTTGATTAATAATAGTAATATATGTCCAACTGACAACTCTCTAATAGATCATAATCACTTTACTCATGTGCAATGCTTATTACACACAGGGCGCACTCATCAGATTCGAGTTCATTTATCTCAACTAGGGTATCCACTAGCTGGTGATGACTTATACGGTGGTCATCTAGAATTTATTCAACGCCAAGCACTGCATGCATCGCACGTAAGCTTTTACCATCCCATAACAAATGAATGGATCGAACTGCATGCAGAGATGCCAGAGGATATGAATGTATTGCTGAACGATTGAGCTGATATAACACCACTAAATAAATGCTAACACACAGAAATAACCCACATGGGTCACAAAATAAGACGAAATTTATGCATAAGTTATACAAAAAATATTGGCCCTTTATAGTGTTTCTTGATATACTTAACTTGAATTGATATATGATTGCAATAACAGAAATGCATCTAGTTCTTACAAACTAGAAATATTAGCAGTCACGGTATTAATAACATGATATAACAGGCCCTATGGCCAAGGAGGACAACATGCCATTAGTTACTACTACAGAAATGTTCAAAAAAGCCTATGAAGGCGGCTATGCTGTTGGCGCTTTCAATGTAAACAACATGGAAATCGTACAAGGTATTGTAGATGCAGCAAAAGAGGAACAATCTCCTCTTATCTTGCAAGTATCTGCAGGCGCACGTAAATATGCTAAACATATTTACCTTGTAAAACTTGTGGAAGCCGCTCTTGAAGACAGCAATCTACCAATCGCTCTTCACCTTGACCACGGCGATTCCTTCGAAATTTGTAAAGACTGTGTAGATGGTGGTTTTACATCTGTTATGATTGATGCATCTCATCATGATTTCGATGAAAACGTAAAAATCACAAAACAAGTTGTTGAATATGCTCACGCTCACGGCGTTGTAGTAGAAGCAGAATTGGGCCGTTTAGCAGGCGTTGAAGATGATGTAAATGTATCTGATGCAGATGCTCGCTTCACTGATCCTGAACAAGCTGCTGAATTTGTCCATCTCACAGGTGTAGACTCCTTAGCAATCGCTATTGGTACTAGCCACGGTGCATACAAATTCAAAGGCAACCCTTACCTGGATTTCGATCGTTTGAAAAAAGTGGGCGAATTATTGCCTAACTTCCCAATCGTATTGCATGGGGCATCCTCCGTATTGCCTGAATTCGTAGCAAAATGTAATGAATTTGGTGGCAACATTCCTGGTGCACAAGGCGTACCTGAAGAAATGCTTCGCAAAGCAGCTCAAATGGCGGTTTGCAAAATCAACATCGATACAGACCTTCGCCTCGCTATGACTGCATCTGTACGCGAATACTTGGCTCAAAACCCATCTGAGTTTGACCCACGTAAATATTTAGGACCTGCTCGTGATGCTATTAAAGGCATGGTAGCTCACAAAATCAAAAATGTATTAGGTTCTTCTAACAAACTATAATCAATGGCTAGTGGATTTTTAAAAGGAACCTTAATTTTAACAATTGCCGGTTTCGTAGTGAAAGCCATCGGTAGTATCAACTGGATTCTTCTATCTCGCATCTTAGGTGGTGAAGGCATCGGTATCTATCAGATGGCCTTTCCTATCTATTTGTTACTATTACAAATTTCGAGCGCAGGTGTGCCGATTGCCATCTCTATTTTGACGGCAGAACGATTAGCCTTACACGACTTTGGTGGTGCTAAGAGAGTATTCAATATTTCTTTTACAATGTTGACTATAACAGGTTTTATCGCCAGTCTTGCCATGTACTTTGGTGCAGATTGGTTAATCTCTAGTGGTCTCATTGCTGAAAGCCGTGCCTACTACTCTATCATCGCGCTCGCTCCGGCAGTATTCTTTGTAACATGGATTTCCTGTTTCCGCGGGTATATTCAAGGCTATGAAATGATGACGCCCACGGCGATTAGCCAAATTGTAGAACAATTACTACGGGTTATCGTTATGCTTGGTGCTGCTGCTATTTTATTGCCTTATGGCTTACCAGCCGCAGCAGGTGGTGCTAGTTTGGGTGCTGGTGTAGGTGCTTTTGGGGCCTTCCTGGTGCTGTTGTATTACTACTACAAATTACCTAAGGCTAGTAGTACTGGTGAAAGCTACGATGGTCCTCGTGAATCAGCTAAAGAAATTTTGTCACGACTCTTAACATTGTCTATACCAATTTCCTTAGCAAGTATCATGTTACCGTTGACGGCGAATCTCGACTTACTTATCGTACCACGTCGCTTATTAGATGCTGGGTTCCCGATGAACGAAGTAACAGAACTATTCGGTTACCTTACTGGGATGGCGGTGCCACTCATTAACTTGGCTACCATCATTACCGCAGCCCTTGCGACAAGCATTGTACCTGCTATCTCTCATGCCTTTGCAAAACGCGATCATCAAGGTATCTATGATCGCACTGCAGGCTCTATGCGACTAACATTTATGGCAACCGTACCATTTACAGTGCTATTATATGTACTTGCTGCCCCAACCGTTACACTGATTTACAATGCGCCTAAGGCAGAACTAGCAACGCAAATCACGGCGTTCTCTATATTCTTCCTAGGTGTACATCAAGTAACAACAGGTATCTTACAAGGTCTCAACAGGCCACGTATTCCAGTCATTAATATGGGGATTTCCCTCATAATCAAAGTCATCCTTAACTGGACACTGACTGCTATTCCTTGGCTTGGCATCGGCGGTGCCGCTTGGGCAACTGTTGCTGATATAGGCTTTGCGGCATTACTTAACTTGATTTATATCAAAAAATACACAGGCTACTTCCTTGATATTTCTCTACTTTGGAAAAACGTGGTCAGTGCCGGTGTTATGGGCGTACTCATTTTCATGAGTTACCACTATTTAACAGATATCTTACCAATGTGGGCTAACTTTATACTCACTGGTATTGAAGGATTACTATTGTACGTAATTATCATGGTTCTTTTAAAAGGCCTTAATAAAAACGATGGTGCTAGCATGCCTCTAGTGGGCAGATTCTTTAGATAAGCTATATATACTTACATAAAAATAGGTTCCTAATAGTCACCGATATGACCATTGGGAACCTATTTTTTATTTACTTATTTTAATCTTCTCCTTATTTTAAGCCTGTATACCTATCATTGTTAAAATTTCCATTATAATTGGAATTACTACAACAAATAGTATGGTACTAATCATGACTAGACCTGTAGCAAATGGTAAATCAGCTTTTGATTCATTAGCTACAATTGGCAATACTGCAATAACAGGTCCTGCTGATTGTACAACAAAGGTAATAATTGCAATTGGTTCTAGAACAATGCCTGCTCCATATTGTAAAGCCGTAATCAAACAGAACATGATAATCGGGGAAATAACAAATCGTCCTATAATCCCACCAATGGAGTCTTTATTTAAACGCATGCTTTTTAAGCCCGCATCATGAAGTACAATACCAATATAAATCAAGGATAATGGGGTTACCATATCACCTAAATAATTCAAGGTAGTATGCAAAATTGGAAGTAAAGGAATTTC
>CAJZEE010000108.1 GCA_915066865.1 uncultured Veillonella sp. | reverse complement strand
CGATCTCGCCATTACCGATGAAGAGGTAGGCCTTGGCAAACGCCATCTACAGGTAACCGATGAAGTTCTGGAGGATGTGGGGATTTTCGTCAATGGTGATGGACGTATGGCCCTTAATATTCTTGAACAAGCCGCAGCTATGGTTCCCGATGAGGGAACGATTACTATTGAGGTTCTCGAAAAGGTCGTAGGTCGTCGCATATATACATATGATAAAAAAGGCGATAGTCATTACGATACAATTTCAGCTTTTATTAAAAGTATGCGTGGTTCTGATGTGCAAGCAACGGTACATTATTTAGCGCGTATGATTGAAGCTGGAGAGGATCCTAATTTCATTGCTCGTCGTATTGTTATTTGTGCAGCAGAGGATGTTGGCCTTGCGGATCCACAAGCTCTTATACTCGCCAATGCAGCGGCTCAAGCGGCTCATATGGTAGGCTTTCCTGAGGCGCGTATTATATTATCCGAAGCTGCGTGTTATGTTGCTCTTGCACCTAAAAGTAATTCTGCTTATGTAGCTATTGATGCAGCTATATCTGATGTGCGACATAAGGATTGTGGACAAGTACCTGATCATTTGAAAGATAGTCACTATAGCGGGGCTAGTAAATTAGGTCATGGAAAAGCTTATAAGTATGCTCATAACTATCCTAATGGGTATGTAAAACAGCAGTATTTACCAACGCCTCTAATCGATGCAACTTACTATAAGGGTATAAAGAGAGGGACTGAGGAACAGTTACTTCACGACTGGGAGAAACGTAGTAAAAATTAACTTAATATTACGATATATGCTATAATATAATGATAAGTTAATTTACTGTAATGTTATATAAGTAAGGGGTTTGTATAGATTTATGGCAGAAGAAAATACTTCCACCAAAAGACGCACCACACGCCGTAAGCGAACAAGTACAAAACAGCAATCAAAGTCTCAAAGCTTTTCTTTGCGCAGCGAAGTGAAAGGTCTTATTGTCATTGCCTTTGCTGTGATTTCTTTTCTCGGCTTTTTCGGCTTTGAACTCGGCCTTGTAGGGCAGATTTTAACAGGTGTATTCCGTTATGGCTTTGGGCTAGGCGGTATCATTCCTTGTTTATGCGTTTTCTGGTTAGGTTGGAGATTATTATATAAGGATACATTTATTTCCATTACAAAACGAGGCGTTGTAATGACCTTGTTTTTCCTATTTTTGTTAGCTCTTGTTCCTTTGTGGCGCGTTCCTGAGGGGCAGGAACTCATTACTACACAACTGGTTAATCAAGGTGGTGTCGTAGGTGGGGCAATTGCTACATTTCTTCGTACACTATTAGGCAACTTAGGGGCTATTATTCTTGATGTATTCTTACTCATAGCTTTTGGTCTTCTTGTGACACGTTTGTCTTTGCGCAGTGGATTACAAAAGGCTGCGGACAAAACGCAAGTTGGTCTAGATGTAGCTAAAGAGGTAGCTGCTGAGAAGGTCGCTGTTGCAAAAGAAGTTTTTGATGACTGGAATGAACAGCGTAAAGAAGCGGCAGAACAGCGTAAAGCTTATAACAGGGAAAAAGACACACGCTTTGCTGACGCAGCAGATCAAGCATTAGATACATTGGAAAAACAAAGCATCGCTACTGGAAGAGATCTCTTTGACTCTAGCACGACTGTAGATGTTGATACTCCTGAAGATACAGTTACTACTGTGGAGTCGCCAAAACCTCCTACATCTTGGAAGGAATTGGCTGAGATAGAAGCACGTAATCGTGCGGCTGAGCAATTGGCTAATATTTCTGAAGCATCTGATGATGCTAAGTCTTATGAAGCTGATGATTTTGCACAATTCTCTGATACGCATAGATCTACGAGTGATGATTATGTATATGTTCCAGATGAGGACTATGCATATACCCCAGATGAAGAGTATTCAGATGAGTTTGGAACTGCAGCAAACTCTGATGACGAAGAAACAGAATTCTCGTATCAAAATACAACGATGGGGCCATTAGAAACTAATCACGGTGCTATCGCTTCTACTGTGCCAGGAACGGGTGCGGCTGCAAGCTCCGTAAGTGCTGGGGCCGGCATGGCAGGTATGGGTTTACACGTACTGTCTATTATTAGTACTACTGAAGATACGGCGCAAGTAGCTGTATCTAAAGATGGCCAAATTCATCGTTCCTATGATAGACCTTACCACTTCCCAAGCCTAGATATTTTAGCGAAAGGGAAGGGGAGTCAAAACAATGGTGAAGAAGTAGCGCAAAATGCGATGATGCTTGAACATGTATTGAGTGACTTTGGTATTACTGCTAAGGTTGTTAATGCTACACAAGGTCCAACTGTTACACGTTATGAAATTGAACCCGCACCAGGCGTAAAAGTGAGTCGTATCGTTAACTTAACAGACGATATTGCCCTCAATTTAGCAGCACAACATATTCGTATGGAGGCTCCAATTCCAGGTAAATCTGCCATCGGTATTGAGGTTCCTAATAAAACGACAGAAGCCGTTCATTTACGTGATGTACTTGATTGCAGTGACTTTAAAGATGCTCGTGGTGGTATTCCTGTCGGTCTTGGTAAGGATATTGCAGGTAAACCTGTTATTACGGATCTTGCTAAGATGCCTCACTTGCTCGTAGCTGGTACGACTGGCTCTGGTAAATCCGTATGTGTAAATACATTGATTTCTAGTATTCTCTTTAGTCGCAAACCGGAAGAGGTTAAGTTATTATTAATCGATCCTAAGATGGTTGAATTGTCTATTTACAATGGAATTCCTCACTTGATGGCTCCAGTTGTAACGGATATGAAAAAAGCGGCAGCTGTATTGCGCTGGGCCGTTCGTGAAATGGAGGCTCGCTATAAGGCGTTTGCTGCATCTGGTAAACGCGATATCAAGAGCTATAATGAAGCGCATCCTAAGACTGCTATGCCGTTAATCGTGTTGATTATCGACGAGTTAGCTGACCTTATGATGACGGCTCCTGATGATATTGAAGAATCTATTAGTCGTTTAGCACAAATGGCTCGTGCCGCAGGTATTCACATGGTTCTTGCTACACAGCGGCCATCTGTTAATGTTATTACTGGTTCTATTAAGGCCAATGTACCGAGCCGTATTTCCTTTGCTGTAGGTTCTCAAATTGATTCCCGTACTATTCTTGATATGGCAGGGGCAGAGAAACTATTGGGGAAAGGTGATATGTTATTTGCTCCAATTGGCGCGAATAAACCTATTCGTGTACAAGGGGCCTTCATTTCTGATGATGAGGTAGAAAAACTTGTAGAGTTTGTAAAAGCTCAACGAGAACCAGAATATGATAATACGGTAACTCAAGATGTGGAAAAGGAAGCTGAAAAAGAATCTTCTGATGCTAATGATGTTTACCGCGATGAATTATTAGAGCGAGCTGTTAATCTCGTTATGGAATCTGGTCAAGCTTCCGTATCGATGTTGCAACGTCGTTTCCGTATAGGTTATACCCGTGCGGCACGTCTTGTAGATACAATGGAAGACCTTAAAATCGTTGGCCCTAGCATGGGCAGTAAGGCTCGAGAAATTTTAATGAGCCCTGAACAAGCTAAGGCTAGATATTTCTCCGATTCTAATGATGAGCAATAATGAGCTAATTACTATATGAATATTACGTAGATTTAGAAAGGAACGAAAATGGCTGAATTAGGCGAGGAATTACGACGTGAACGGGTAAGACGTAATCTAACCTTTAAAGATGTGGAGCAAGTGCTACACATTAAAACAACCTATTTAGAAGCTATCGAAGATGGCAACTATGATATCATTCCTGGTCAAGTCTACGTAAAGGGCTTTATTCGAAACTATGGCAACTACTTAGATCTTGATGGGGATCGCTTGGTAAAAGTATATCAAGGACAAGTAGGTGACATAGATACTTTTTCCTTGCGTTCTGTTACGAGACGGAAGGCTCAAGCGACTCCTAATTTGGTACAAAGTGAGTTCGTTGAATACCAAACATCTAAAAAGCGTATGTCTTTAGAAACGCGTCAACGAAAACGTCAACGCTCTATTGTACAAGAACGCATTATTTTGGGGATTATTCTATTTTGTATGGCATTATTTTTACTATGGTTATTCCTTTTCTAATGATTGATTAGAAAGGATAGAAAGGCATTTACACAGTCAATGGATAGATTTTTAGTAACAGAACCTTCGGATATGAAGGAACGTGGCTGGGCCGAATTAGATTTCGTTCTCATCAGTGGGGATGCTTATGTGGACCATCCGTCCTTTGCTCCTGCGGTTATTGGTAGATACTTAGAATCCAAAGGCTATCGTGTAGGCATTATAGATCAACCAGATTGGAATGATGTAGAGGCTTTCAAAAAACTAGGTAAACCGCGTCTAGCATCCCTTGTTACGGCAGGGAATCTAGACTCAATGCTCAATA
>CAJZEE010000107.1 GCA_915066865.1 uncultured Veillonella sp. | reverse complement strand
TACACTAAAATATAAATGTAGCTATATCATACTTTCACCATACAAAAAAGGACCCTCCAAAGAGAGTCCTTAATCTGTATTATTATGCTATTAAGCGTTTTTAGCTACTTCCATAAACTCATTTATCTTATTTCTTATGAAGAGCCATATTTTCAAAAGCTGTACCATAAGCTTCTTTAAAGATATAGTTACCTACAACATATTTAGGATCACGCAAAGCTACATCAACATATTGTTGTGGAATATTACCGAAATTCCCCAAAGCCACACCTTCATAATTAAAATCTTCCACACTATTTATCGTTAATTTCATACCAGAGCTAGCTTGTTTAGCATATATGAGGAGTGAATAGTCTTGTGCATACTGTGGAGTACGTAATACGCTGGCTACAGAATGGTTTATATTATAACGATAAGTAACTAAAACCTTGTGAATATATGAGTTAGTTCTACGACTATTATTATTTTCAACCTCATATACAACTGCCTGTGCTTTATAAATAAACTGGTTCTCTTCTATTCTTTTAATAGAACTCTTGTCTACAAAATACGTAATGGCATTTTTCCCTGTAAGAATAGGAATATTATTCTTATCATTTTTAATAGCTTCCATCGATATAGCTTGAATTTGTAATGGTATTACTATACATACTAACAATAACATAGAAAATAACTTTTTCATTAATTTAAATCCTCTCTTTTAATATTATCACACACATTATATGTATAGAATATCATATTATAAAAGTATTGATAATCTATTACTTTCACCACATAAAAAAGGACCCTCCAAAGAGAGTCCTCAATATATATATGGTTATGCTATTAAGCGTTTTTAGCTACTTCAACAAGTTTAGCGAATGCTGCTGCATCGTTAACTGCCAAGTCAGCCAACATTTTACGGTTAACTTCAACGCCTGCTTTAGCTAAACCAGCGATGAAACGACTGTAAGTTGTACCGTTGATGCGAGCCGCTGCGTTGATACGAGCGATCCACAATTGACGGAATTCGCGTTTTTTCGCACGACGGTCACGACGAGCGTAGTACAACGCTTTCATTACTGTTTCGTTAGCTTTTTTGAACAAACGGGAACGTGTACCACGGTAACCTTTAGCTAATTTTAAAATCTTTTTATGACGTGCATGAGCTGTAACGCCCTTTTTCACTCTTGCCATTGTATATTCCTCCTAAATTACGATGTATCGATCTAATAGTTAACGATTAAGCGTATGGTAAGCATTTAGCTACGCGTTTGTGGTCAGCTTTTGCAACCAATGTAGCTTTACGTAAATTACGTTTACGAGCTGGAGATTTCTTCTCAAGAATGT
Organism: uncultured Veillonella sp.; assembly: GCA_915066865.1. Classification (GTDB taxonomy): domain Bacteria; phylum Bacillota; class Negativicutes; order Veillonellales; family Veillonellaceae; genus Veillonella. The sequence continues at coordinate 3,537 of CAJZEE010000107.1, read as the reverse complement.
GGCTTTTGAAAGCTTTCGCACGCTTGAATTCACCAGTACCAGTTACTGCGAAACGTTTAGCCGCTGCGCGACGAGTTTTAATTTTTGGCATAATATAATCCTCCCAATACCTTATTTACTTACTAAAATCATGGTCATGTTACGACCTTCTAACTTAGCTGCTTTTTCAATAGACGCCGTTTCTTTGAGTTCATCAGCAAAACGTGTCAATACCGCCATGCCGAGTTCAGGGTGTGAAAGCTCACGACCGCGGAACATAATGGTTACTTTTACTTTGTTACCTTCAGCCAAGAATTTGGATGCATTTTTCATTTTTACGTAAAAGTCATGGTCTTCAATATGTGGACGTAATTTGACTTCTTTCAAAGTTACGATTTTTTGTTTTTTCTTCGCTTCTTTCTCGCGTTTTTGTTGTTCATAACGATATTTACCGTAGTTCATAATGCGAGCTACTGGTGGTTTAGCGTTAGGTGCAATTTCCACAAGATCAAGATGCTGTTCTTCAGCCAATGCCAAAGCCTCACGGCCAGACATAATACCGATTTGTTCGTTTTCAGGACCTACGACACGAAGTTCACGAGCACGAATCTCTTCATTAATGCGTGGTGTATCCTTGCTAATAGCGTTCACCTCCAAGAGAATAAAAAAAAACGGACGGCAAACACCATCCGAATAGAATTCTCTATATTAACCTCATACTTCTTGGTATTAGGTGAGTGGCGGATGGCCTCTGCTTCATAAATTACTTAATTATAATAACAAATTAGATAATGAAAGTCAACAACAATCTTAAGTTGCTCTCAGCAATTTATTATTACAACTCTTACAGTATAACAGAGATTATAAGTTCTGTATATAGGCATACTTACTGACACCTATCCCCCTTTATGTATACAATATTTCTATAATATGATTTTTAATTCTATAGAAAAATACGATACAATAATATATATAATATATATAATATATACTACCTAGCAAGGTATTATCTAACAACATATTATCTAACTGAGTATTATTTAAGTGAGTATTATCTAGCTATGTATTATCTAACTAGATATTTTTAAACTGAGTATTATCTAACTAAACATTATCTAACTAAGTATTATACAGTAATAGGTATTACACAAACTGAAAGGGGTTTTATTATGAGTGTAACAACTAGCTTGCCTCCTCAAAAGGCTCGTACAACAGTTCAAAATATAGGTCTTATTCTTGCTTTTATTGTGTTAGTTGGCATTTTATTATTACCAACACCAGAGACATTATCTACTGGTGGACATCGCATGATTGGTGTCCTCGCCTTTGCTATCATCTTGTGGATGACATCGGCTGTATCCTATCCGGTAAGTGCGACTATGATTACGGCACTCACTGCCTTATTACTAGGCTTCTCTCCAAATCCAGAAGCGCCAGCGAAAGCTATGGGCACGGCCAATGCCTTAAAGCTGATTATTTCAGGTTATTCTTCCCCTGCGATGATTCTCGTAGGTGCAGCGATGTTTATTTCCGTAGCCATGCGTAAAACAGGTCTCGATCGTCGCATTGCTATGCTCGTATTATCTAGTGTAGGCACAAAGGTTAGCCGCATCTATTTAGGTGTTATTATTACAGGACTTATTCTCGCCTTCTTTGTGCCGAGTGCAACGGCTCGTATCGCTTGTTTGGCCCCAATTATTATCGGTATCGTCGAAAACTTAGGTATTGAACGTAAAAGCCGTGTAGCAGCCTTGCTCATGATAGGTGCCGTACAAGTAGATACGTTTTGGAATATTATGATTCAAACAGCAGCCGCTCAAAACCTCGTGGCTGTTGGATTTATGCAAACACAGATGGACACATCGGTAAGCTGGATTGATTGGCTCACAGCAGCTGCACCGTTCTCCATAATTATGGCTATTATTACCTACTTTGTAACGCAAGCTTTTATCAAACCAGAGTTTAAAGAGCTCGTTGGCGGTGATGTACAACTCGCTAAAATGCGTAAAGAAATCGGTCCAATGACATTTGATGAAAAGAAACTATTATGCATCTCCATTGGTTTATTAGCATTGTGGGCCACAGGGGGTAAACTACACTCTATCGATACTACAACAACTACAATTATTGCAATTGCCTTATTCTTCTTCCCTAAAATTGGTATTATGGACTGGAAGTTTGCACAGCCAAATATCGACTGGGGATCGATTGTTATGTTTGGAGCTGGTATAGGACTTGGTTCCGTATTACTTAAAACAAAAGCTGCTACTTGGCTCGCACAGGTATTTGTAAATGCCTTCTCCCTTGAAACGGCAAGTGTGTTCCTTTTGATTGCTATTATGGCTGCCTTTCTGATTTTAATCCATCTTGGATTTGCATCAGCTACAGCTCTCTCGTCTGCCATGATTCCTATCGTAATATCCATCGTTATGGGACATTCCGCAGAAGGACTTAATCCACTTGGCGTAACAATGCTCATGCAATATGCAATCTGCTTCGGTTTAGTATTACCAGTAAACTCACCACAAGGCATGGTAGCTTACGGAACAGATACATTCGACGTAAAAACATTTATGACTACAGGCATTCCATTAACCATCATCGGCTATATCATGATGCTCGTATTTGCACTCACATACTGGCACTGGATCGGAATTGCATAAAATTAATTAGCTATCAGAATCCTACAATTTCTTATTACCGGAAATTGTAGGATTCTTAATTTTAGCAGTTTAATTCCTATACTTATATACTAATGTTTTAATACAATGCTTATTATCTAACCTCTTTAAACATTAAGCTACCATATTTAATCTGAACAGATTAGTCTACTTTTTCCTGACTAAAATGGCTAAGTACATATGATAAGTTTGATTTCATTTCTCCCTTTTTACGCATACACATAGCAGAAAATGTATTCCCTAAGACTTTATCATGTACCACTTGTACCTCTTCAAATAAAGTCTTTCCTTCATAGGTCAAAGCTAAGCATTTAGATCGTTTATCATTTGGACAAGTATCACAATTAACTAAGCCTTTTTTCGCTAGATTTTTAACGACTTCAAACAAATTACCATATGACATGCGTAATTCATCTACTATAAAGCCTAATGTTGGACTACAAGATGATACATAGACAAACTCTAAAACATTGTACTGCATGGGTGTTAAACCAAAGCGTTTTAGTGTGGCCACTTCCCTATCATGAATCACCGTATATATACGCTCAAATAAAAACCATAACTGCTTATCCTCTGGTAAAAATACATCTCTAGGCACTTTTTTTGCCAACTTTAACCGTTTTCCGTATCTCACAGCCCGCTCTAATCGATTAAAACGTTCCTCGCTCTCACTAACCTCACGCAAACGTAATCGCGCCACTTCGATCACTCCTTCTCCATATATATACATACAAACAAAAATATTCTAATTCTAATAAAAATAAATAGAGATATTAATAGGCATATTAAAATTCATATTTATATTCTTATATATGAATATTCTCATAGATACTCATAGATATAAATATAAATATAGACATAAATATTGATATAAATA
>CAJZEE010000106.1 GCA_915066865.1 uncultured Veillonella sp. | reverse complement strand
TCCGATCTGGTTAAAAATCTATAGGTCATTAACTTTGTTTTTGATATAATCTAAATGAATACATATTATAGTGCGGGTTTATTTGAAAGTGGTGTCTTTATGCTGACGATTAGCAATAAGGGATGGCTTTTTACGTCTATATTAAGTGCTTTGATGGCGTTTACATCGTTGTCGACGGATATTTATTTGCCTGCTATGCCTGAGATGGGGCGTGACCTCAATGGTGATGCGGAGCTTACGTTGACAGGGTTCTTAATTGGGTTTGCGCTAGCTCAGCTTTTTTGGGGCGCCGTTAGTGATAAAATTGGTCGTAAGAAGCCACTGATTATAGGGATAGTCTTATTTATCATAGGGTCTGTGGGCTGTGCCCTAAGTTCGTCTATGCTAGAATTACTAGCTTGGCGTGTGTTTCAGGCTTTTGGTGCCTGTGTAGGACCGATGTTGTCGCGGGCTATGATTCGGGATTTATATGGTCGGACTGAGGCGGCTAAAATGTTGTCTACATTGGCCATTGTTATGGCTATAGCGCCTATAGCAGGCCCAATGTTAGCCGGACATTTACTTGTATGGTATACATGGCATTCTATATTCTGGTTGCTTGTTGGTATAGGGCTTTTAATGCTCGTTGCCGTATTAGTGCTTCCGGAAACACATCCCGTAGAGAAGAGGAGCAAAAAGTCCATAGGTCATACCTATAATAACTATTGGATTTTATTACGCAATAAAGGGTTTATGAAATATACCTTATGTGTTAGCTCATTTTATATTGCCATTTATGCGTTTTTAACGGGATCGCCTTATGTATATATAGATGTGTATGAAGTGCCCAAAGAATATTTTGGTTATCTCTTTTCTGTCAATATTATTGGTGTTATGTTGTTAAGTGCCATTAATCGTCGTATTGTAAGTGCTATACGCCTTGATAGACTATTGAAATATGCCACACTATTTGCTGCTGTTTGTGTGTCCATTGTTATGGGCTTGATGTTCTTAGGATACCATTCATTGTGGTTAATCGTTATTGGCTGTTTTTTATTCTTCTCCATGAACGGTATCATTGCCGCTGTAACTAATGCATTAGCTTTAGATAGAGCAGGTAGAATGGCTGGATCTGGGGCGGCACTATTAGGTGCCATGCAATATGGTAGTGGTATTGTGTCATCCTTGATACTTACCTTTTTACCAAATGATACGGCCTATCCTATGATGGGGGTAATAGCCATATTTGTAATTATCTGCGCTATGATCGCCTTTCCTGAGGATGAAAAATATAATCGTATATAATATTGGTAAAAGCAAGGGTTTTAATTTGAATCCTTGCTTTCATCATTTTTTTAGGTTATAATAGTAAGGCTTATTGATGGTAAGCACTTCCTACCCCTATGTGTCGATAGGGGCATTAGTCCGAAAGAGGAGGTGATTTTGTATGAACAAATACGAAGTCATGTTTATTGTGAAACCAGCTGAAGAGGAAGCAACTAACGCTGTTATTGAAAAAGTAGAAGCTTTAATTGCTCGTGTAGGCGGCACAGTAGAAAAGGTAGATCGTTGGGGCAAGCGTCGTCTTGCTTACGCGGTGAAGAAATTCACTGACGGTTTCTATGTATTGATTAACTTTGAGGCAGCTCCTGCTGAAATCAAAGAAATCGATCGTGTATTGAAAATCAACGATGAAGTCCTAAGACATCTAATTGTTAAACACGAAGCATAATTAAAGCCTGGAGGAAAACATGAACTCTGTACAAATTCTAGGTAATTTAGCTCGTGATCCTGAAGTACGCTATACCAAAACTGGTCGTGCAGTAGCAACTTTCACAGTAGCTGCCACAAACACCTATATTGATTCCACAACAAATGAGACGAAAGAACAAACTGCTTTCATCAACTGCGTTGCTTGGGGTAAACTTGGTGAAGCGGCAGGCAATCTTCGTAAAGGCAGTCGTTGCTTTGTAGAAGGTCGTTTGCAAACTCGTTCTTACGAGACTCAGGACGGTCAAAAACGGTACGTTACTGAAGTAGTAGCGAACTTTGTGGGCCAATCCCTTGATATGAATACTAATTCTTTCGAAGGTGGGTCCAATTTTGATAGTTTCAGTACAGGCGGCGATGACGAAAACATTCCGTTCTAGTGTCAGGGACTCCTACTAATTCGAAAAGGAGGATTCGCAATGAGAAGAGATAGAGGCAGAAAGCCAAGAAGAAAAGTATGCGTTTTCTGTGCAGACCATATCGATCAAATCGACTATAAAGACGTTGCTAAACTTCGTCGTTTTACGACTGAACGCGGCAAAATCTTACCTCGTCGTATTTCCGGTACTTGCGCAAAACATCAACGCAAATTGACTACATCTATCAAACGTGCACGTGCAATTGCTTTATTGCCATTCACTGCTGAATAATTGATGAATCAAGGCGGTACAACCATTTGGTTGTGCCGCCTTTTTGCTATACAAAAAAAGGAGTTATCCGTTGGATAGCTCCTCTTTGTTATACAGCTTTATATTTTTTAGGTGGTTCATCATTTTCGGCGGCTTCTTTATCGGCGCGCCATTTGCGTTCGAAATATTTATGATACTCAAGTGGGATATCATCAGGGGTTGCTATTTCATAAAAGCTGCAAGTGCCTCGACGTTGTGCTTCTTCATAGAACCAGGTTTTAAACTCTAGCATAGATAAGCGAGCTTGTAGGTGCTCAATTTCTGCTAGCACACGATCTCGTTGATTTCTAATAATAGATAATCGATTGTTGATGCGGCTATCGCCTTCAACGCAGCAGTCGATAAAATGTTTGATTTCTTTTATAGGCATACCCGTACGTTTCATACATTCGATTAATTCTAGCCAATCCATATCTTCTTCGCGAAATATACGGATACCTCCACTAGAACGTTCTACGAAGGGCAATAAGCCCTCCTTGTCGTAATAACGCAAAGCAGAGGGGGCTATGTTTAGTTTTTTTGCGATTTCGCCAACAGTATATGTCATTGAATCTCCTAATATATATATTTCATTTATAGATGGATATAAAAATTGTAAATGTAAGATGTATTGACTTAAACCTAACTTTAAGTTTTATACTTGGTACATACTTGAAGTATAACACTAGTTATTTTTAGTGACAATCTTTATAATCTTTATACTATTTGATGTATAGTGATTGTAGTTGAAGTAATTATAATTTGTATTGAAAGGATTACCATGAACTTAATTGATATAAAATCCCCAACCGATTTAAAAGGCTTATCCATTGCTGAATTAACAGATTTGACAGCACAAGCTCGTCAAGCTCTCATGACAAAGGTTTCTGAGCACGGCGGCCATTTTGGTCCACCTATGGGTGCAGCAGAAATGATTATGGCCTTGCACTATGTATTTAATTCTCCTGTAGATAAAATCGTATATGATGTATCCCATCAATCGTATGTACATAAAATGGTTACAGGACGTGCCTTAGCATTTCTAGATCACGACCATTATGATGATGTAACGGGCTATACAGATCCTACTGAAAGCGAGCACGATTTCTTTAATATTGGTCATACCTCAACATCTATCTCCTTGGCATCTGGCCTAGCTACTGCTCGGAATTTAAAGGGCGACTCTGAAAATATTATTGCCATCATTGGTGACGGTTCTTTATCTGGTGGGGAAGCCTTTGAAGGTCTCGATTATGCGGCTACATTAGATAGTAATATGATTATTATTGTCAACGATAATGACCAATCTATTGCAGAAAACCATGGCGGTTTGTATCGTGGTCTTCGAGAATTGCGCGAGACTAATGGTGAAAGTCCTAATAATATCTTTAAAGCACTTGGTTTAGATTATCGTTTTGTAGCCGATGGTAATGATTTAGAAACATTAATCAATGTGTTTAAAGATGTAAAAGATATTGATCATCCTATCGTTTTACATATTGTTACTCAAAAAGGTAAGGGCTATGCCATTGCAGAACAAAACAAAGAAGCCTTCCACTGGACTATGCCATTTGATTTAGAAACTGGTAAGCCAAAAGAGGAAAATAATGGTCCAACCTATGCTGGTACCATTGCCAACTACTTGATGGATCAAATTAAAGCAGATCCAACAGTGGTAGCTATTAATGCGGGTACACCAGGAGGTTTTGGTTTTACTCATGAATGGCGCAAGGCGGCAGGCAAACAATACATCGATGTAGGTATTGCAGAAGAACACGCCATCGCAATGAGTTCTGGTATCGCTAAAAATGGTGGTAAACCAGTATTTAATGTATATAGTACTTTCCTACAACGTACTTATGACCAATTGGTACAAGATCTTTGTGTAAATAACAATAGTGCTGTTATTATCAATCACTATGCCTCCGTGTATGGTATGAACGATGTAACTCATTTAGGGTTCTTTGATATTCCTATGCTTACTAGCATTCCTAATTTAGTATACTTAGCACCTACTAATAATGAAGAGCTATTGGCTATGACTGAATATGCTGTGCATCAACATAAGCATCCCGTAGCAATTCGTGTTCCTGTAGGTGAATTTACATCTACTGGTGTAGCCGATACGACTGATTACAGTGTTTTAAATAAATCTGAAGTGACTCGTCGTGGTGAACACATTGCCTTATTAGGGCTTGGTAATTTCTATCATCTAGCTAACCAAGTGGCTGATGAATTGGCTAAAGACGGCATTAACGCAACCGTAGTAAATCCTAAATTTGCTTCTGGTCTTGATGAAGCATTACTGGAAGAATTGAAAGCAAATCATTCCGTAGTATTTACATTGGAAGATGGTGTAGTTGAAGGCGGTTGGGGCCAACGTATCGCTAGTTTCTATGGTCCATCTGATGTGCGCGTTAAGAACTATGGTATTGCTAAAGAATTCCACGATCGTTATGATGCAACAGAATTGTTACGAGAAAATGGTGTTTCTTTAGAACAAATTGTGGCGGATGTTAAACAAATTTTATCCGTTTAGTTTGATAAAATATTAAATAAATAATTTTATCTGTAAATGTAGTAGAAATCTGGAATTGGCAGATTTCTACTGCGTTATTTTTTTATTTGTTAGATCGGAAGAGCGTCGTGTAGGGAAA
>CAJZEE010000105.1 GCA_915066865.1 uncultured Veillonella sp. | reverse complement strand
ATAAGTTAACTATATTTTCATATTTTCAAAATATAGTTGCATTTTATATACTCATTAGAAATTTAACGCTTTGTAATGGTTTACCTATTTCTTGCTCACAGTAAGCAAATAATAGCCTTTCAAGTTCCTTCCAAATTGTTTTGGGAAATTCTAAAGGCGTATCTTCACCCCACTGGTAAGCTAGAATCTGAGGTAATGTGGCTTTCACAGAACGAGAAATGCTAAGATTTGTAGTTTCCCGCACCTGCATCCAGAATGGCTCAATTCCGTCTTGATGGGTAAAAGCATTAGCACTAGGCACAACCCCTGCGAGAGATAATAGTTGCCATCCAAGCATTATCGTTCCCAATTGTACATTGCGGCGCCGAATTTGTTTGGAATAGTTTACAACAGTATCAAAGACCTTGCGATCTACGTCATACATGGCAAATAACTCTTGAATGAGCTCACTCGCTACCGCTGCATAAGCAATATTATCGAGGTTTACATCTAAGGATTCCACCACATAGGAGCCATCAATTTGCGTAACATTTACATATTCTCCATCGGGTACAACTGTAATATACATGGCACTAAATGGACGTAAATAGGAGCTGTTACGCATCGTCATCATTCGCTTATGTGGAATCGATGCTTTAATAAGCCCCAAGCTAGGCGTAATAAACGTAAATACGGAATACAACTTATACTTTTTTCGACTTATGACTATGGCTGGCGTATTAAAACCACCATTAAGCTTCTTCATTTTCTTCTTCCGTTGGTTCCTCTACTGGTATAGGTGTTACTTTAATGCGAGAGATACGATATCCTTGCATTTGAGTAACTTCAAAGGTGTAACCATGAGCATCCACCGTATCACCTACGATTGGTGTACGTTCTAATAAACCAAAGACATAGCCACCGATCGTATCAGAATCAGAATTATCAATTTCAATATTCATAATTTCTTCTACTTCGTCTACGAGGACCTTGCCATCAAACTCGAAGGAACCATCTGCATAGGACATCGTAGCTGGTAAATGCGGCTCATGCTCGTCTTGTATATCCCCAACTAGCTCTTCTATAATATCTTCTAAGCCTACGAGACCAACCATGCCACCATATTCATCTACTACTACAGCTAGATATATACGGCGCGTTCTCATATATTGCAACAAGGTAGATAATTTCATTACCTCTGGAACAGTAAGAATGTCTCGTTTAATATTGCGCAAATCCTTACGGGCTTGATTAGGGCGTTCCATTAAATCTTTAATGTGAACGAGGCCAATAATGTGGTCCTTATCCTCTACACAGAGTGGATAACGTGTATGTACTTTAGAGCGGATAACCTTCATCGCTTCATCGTAACCATCTTCTACGAATACGCAGTCTACGTCTTGACGAGGCACCATAACCTCTTTCGCCATGCGATCTACGAAGTTAAAGACATTATCGATTAACTCAGACTCTACTTGGTCCAATTGCCCTTCCTCGTGGCTTCGAGAAATCATCATGCGAATTTCTTCTTCTGAGTACACAAGGTCAAGCTCTGTTAAATATTTTGTTTTGTAAAAGCCTAAAATAACATTGGAGATTTTACTAGCAATCCAAATAAATGGATACACCAATTTACCTGCAGCCACGACGATACGGCTATAGGTATTTACGTATTTTGTAGGGAAGGATAAGCCCAATGCTTTAGGTACAATTTCACCGAAAATTAGGACGATTAAACTAATTAATAGTAATAGAATAATATCTAGTACCAAATGCATCCAAGTACTATGAATATTAAGAACCGCCACTATACGATCAACAATATTATCAAATACAAAAGTACCTGTGCCTGCAAGGGCCAAAATAAAGAATAGAATCAAAAACTGTGTAGTATTTAAAAAATACTCAGGATTTTGATAAAGCTTTAATAAAAATTCTCTATCCTTCTCCAAGAGGATGTCCATATCCTCTACATGTTCTTTACGAAGGCGTGCAAAGGAGAACTTTGCAACCACAAAAAAGTTAATTAAAAAAATACATAACAGACCAAACCCTATGGGTAACAGGCCATCTACACTATCCATCTTTATTCCTTTCATATGAATATGGAAACACTTATTTCTTTTTATTATATCAAATTATTTTCTATAACCAAGTTCAGATAACATACCAGATTTATTTCGCCAATCTTTTTTTACTTTAACCCAAAGGTCCAAGTACACCTTTGTAGCTAATAGCTTTTGAATGTCTGCGCGCGCTTCAGCGCCAAGTTGTTTTAACAAAGCACCTTTTTTACCGATGATAATTCCCTTTTGAGAGTCTCTTTCACAGTAGATTGTAGCGCGGATATAGGTAGTACCGTCATCACGTGTTTTCATTTCATCTACGTCTACAGCGATAGCATGAGGAATCTCATCTCGTGTAGCTAACAAGATTTTTTCACGAACGATATCGGAAATAATAAGGCGTTCCGGTTGATCCGTAATCATATCCTCTGGGAAATATTGTGGACCTTCCGGCAATGTTTCTTCTAGAACCTTAAGAATTTCAGATAAGTTCTCTTTATCTTTTGCAGAAATAGGAATGACCCCTGCAAAAGGATATGCATCTTGATAAGAAACGATTGCTTCTAAAAGTTCTTCTTTTTTGAGTGTATCAATTTTGTTAACTACCAAAAATACAGGAACCTTTACACGTTTCAATTGTTCAATAATAAAATTATCCCCAGGGCCACGTTTTTCATTGCCTGCTACGACAAATAAAACAGCTTCCGTTTCTTTTAAGGACTCAATAGCAGCATCTACCATGAATTCGCCTAACTTGTGCTTAGGTTTATGCACACCAGGTGTATCCATAAATACGATTTGTTTGGATTCATCCGTATATACGCAGATGATACGGTTACGCGTTGTTTGAGCCTTATCGGATACGATAGCAATCTTATCGCCAATAAGAGCGTTGATTAAAGTAGATTTACCCACATTAGGGCGTCCTACAACGGCAACAAAGCCTGATTTAAAATGTTCGTTCTTATTCATTATATGGTGCATCCTCCCGCACATAACCCAGATTACCTAGGATAAATTCTTCCTCTATGCGCATCTCTTTTTTATCTTCGTCGTTCATATGGTCATAGCCTAAAATATGTAAGCAACTGTGAGTCGTTAAATATGCTAATTCCCGTTCAAAACTATGTCCATATTCAATAGCTTGTTCACGAGTACGCTCTAAAGAAATAATCATATCACCAAGTAAGTGATGTTCCTCTTCACTACCTTCGTAATCATCCCCTTCATTGAGGGCAAAGGACAATACATCCGTTGGTCTATCGATGCCTCGATATTCCTTATTAAGTTTGTGAATCTTAGCATTATCACAGAGTAAAATACTCATTTCATCTTCTTCAAGACCATATACGCGACTCACTTCATCACAGACCTTGCGTATAACAGCCTCAATATTCGAATCCTCTTGAATTCCTTCATCATAGCTAATGTTTATATACATGCTTATCCTTTCGCTACACTCTCTTTAGATGCTGCGTTAGTTTCCGCAGTCTCACCAGCTAATTTACGTTCATGATACTGATCGTAAGCTTTTACAATACGGCCTACTAAATCGTGACGAACAACGTCTTGATCACTAAAGTAAACCATATTAATACCAGGCACATGACGCAATACCTTTTCAGCCTCTCCGAGACCAGATACGACACGTGGAGGCAAGTCGATTTGTGTCTTATCACCATTGACTACCATTTTAGAGTTGTTACCCAAACGGGTTAAGAACATCTTCATCTGTTCTGCCGTCGTATTTTGAGCCTCATCGAGAATGACAAAGGCATTTTCTAAGGTACGACCACGCATGTACGCTAGTGGTGCTACCTCGATAGTACCGCGCTCCATAAAGCGTTGCACTTGCTCGATACCAAACATTTCGTGTAATGCATCATAAAGAGGTCTCAAATATGGGTCTACTTTGTCTTGTAATTCACCAGGTAAGAAGCCTAAACGTTCACCAGCCTCTACGGCAGGGCGTGTCAAAATAATTTTATCTACATTGCGGTTTTTTAAATAGAATGCAGCTAAAGCTACTGCTAGGAATGTTTTACCTGTACCAGCAGGACCAATACCAAAAGTAATAGTATTTTTTCGGATACTATCTACATAGTATTTTTGACCTTCAGTTTTAGGCGTAATATTTTTACCGCGCATATTAACGGATAAAGTATCCTCAAACATAGTATGAACAGCATCAGCCTTACCATTAGCCACGAGTTTAGCCGCAATGCGCACCTGAGACTCAGTAATCGTACTGCCTTCACGATAGAGAAATACTAATTCTTCAAGAGTACGATAGAGGGCATTGACTTGGTCTTCATCCCCCTTGATAACTACCGTATCACCTCGAGCTACTACATCGGCAGAAATTACCTCAAGCATCATATGTAAATATCGATTATGTTGACCTAGTATGGATTGTGCTAGGTCATATGTAGGAAATGTAAATACTTGTTCGCTCATACAACCTCCTAATCTATAAATTTACGAACTGCTTTACCATTTAGGTAATCACAGAGATCACCTTGATGAGCATCTAGTTCGTCTAGTTTATCATCAATTAAATCTTGTACGCGCCACCAACCCATGGACCAGTTTGTAAAAAGCGTATTATCTTCAGGCGCTCTCCCTACAAGACGCTGTAAAACAATGTCAGGGTGTAAATGACGTACAAAATTAACAACCCGGTCAGCATATTCTTCAGCACTGATTAAGGTGAACTGACCTTCTTGATACCACTTGGCCATCAATGTATTTTTTACAATATACAAAGCATGCAGTTTCACTTGATCAACACCGAGTGCAGATAAAATACGAGCCCCTTCGATTGTATCCTTCATTGTATCCCATGGTAAATTAACTATCATATGAGTAGTTATGTTAAATCCATATCGCTTAATCCGTAATACGGCATCAATAAACTGGGCTAAATCATGACCGCGATTAATTTTTTCTAACGTCTCATAGTTAACCGTTTGAAGACCTAATTCAATATAGATATCCTTTTGAAAGCGATCTCTAATATCTACCAATATGTCTAAGTATTCATCGGCAATACAATCTGGTCTCGTAGCAATGGCGATACCTACTGCTTCGTCGATGCAGCCTTGCTCCATATAGCTTTTAAAATCTTCAAGTCCCAAATAGGTATTACTAAAGTTTTGATAATAAGGTATGAATTTTTTTGCCTTGTATTTGGGGCCTATATGAGCAATGTTTTCATCGAGTTGCATACGCACTGTCATCCACGCAGGACGATTTTCATAGCCCGCACCGATTTCACCGCAGAAGGTACAGCCCCCTACGCCAGCTGAACCATCTCGATTTGGACAAGTCAAAGGCAACGCCACAGGCAATTTATAAACCTTTTCCCCATAGGTTTCTTTATAATATTTAGATACCATGCGGTATCGTTTTGGTCTCGTTGTATCGGTCATAACACTCCTATTTAACTAACCAATCATCGCTTGTGAAATCTAACAAGCGTCTCTTTCAGTACGTATAAATGGTGTC
>CAJZEE010000104.1 GCA_915066865.1 uncultured Veillonella sp. | reverse complement strand
ACTTTTAACTTAAAAAATATATCCTTATCCATTATGACTCTCCTCACCATCTGCAGGGTAGTACGGTTCTTCATCAACTTGATCGAGAGTAATTGTACCTAACTTAGTATTGCGGTAGTCTTGTAAGATAATACGGCGAGCCTTGTCAAAATCTACAATGCCACCGCTTACAAGACAACCTCGACGACGTCCGATGCTTTCAAGAATCCTATCAACATCCGTCATCTCGTCTTCTTTTAATTTATAACGATCTACCAAAATATTTGGCGTGTTCGTCAATAAGTAATTTAATAACTGTTTTATAACATGCTCTAAATCATAAACATCATCGGAAATGGCACCTGTCATAGCGAGGCGAGCCGCTGCACGTTGGTCCTCTAATTTTGGCCATAATACACCTGGTGTATCAAGCAATTCAAGATTTTTACCGATTTTAACCCACTGTTGACCACGTGTATGACCTGCCTTATTAGCTGTACGCGTTGCAGCAGAACCAGCTAAAGAGTTAATCAATGTAGATTTACCAACATTAGGAATGCCTAAGATGATAGTCCTAACAGAACGACTTCGAATACCTTTCGCTACCCAACGATCAATGATAGGTTTACTTAGATGTTCTACGGTAGATAGTAATTTTTTATTGCCTTTGCCAGATTTAGAATCGATAGCCAATACTGTAATGCCTTGTTTAGTAAAGAATTCAGTCCATTCCTTTGTGGCTTTAGGATCTGCTAAGTCAACTTTATTTAACAGTACAATATGTGGTTTTTGACCAACGAGTTCAAAGATTACAGGATTCGCACTAGAGCGAGGAATACGCGCATCTAATAACTCGATAACAACATCTACCTTCTTGATGTACTCCGTAATCATACGAGTAGCTTTCGCCATATGCCCAGGGAACCAATGTACGATAGGTGAATCTGCCATTTTATATCCTTTCTACATACTTTATATACATCTCATAGAGATACTTAGTATATTTTATATTTATCTTTTTACAGCTCTATATTCATCTATTATAACTCTTTAATTCATAGAATAATAAAATAGAACTATTCATATCTAATTTTAGCAAAAATAAAAGGCTGCCAACGGCAGCCTTTTATGAACATTAGCGTTTTTCGCGAATACGAGCAGCTTTACCAGTAAGGTTACGTAAGTAGTACAATTTAGCACGACGAACAACACCACGGCGCATAACTTCGATTTTAGCTAAACGTGGGCTGTGAAGCGGGAATGTACGTTCTACACCTACACCGGATGCAATACGACGAACTGTAAAAGTTTCACGTACGCCACCGTTTTGACGTTTGATTACCAAACCTTCGAATACTTGGATACGTTCACGAGTACCTTCCACTACTTTTACGTGTACGCGAACTGTGTCACCAGCGCGGAAAGTAGGGATGTCTGTACGAAGTTGTTCTTGTTCAAGTACGTTAATAATGTTCATTGTTTCCTCCTGTTTGCAGACATTCAATACCTACACCTTATAGGCAGCGGACTGTCTCAAATTAACAGCAATATAGTATCATAAATCACGTACTGTTAGCAAGTATTTTCTATATTATTTTAATAATCCAAATATTTACGTATTATTTACGTATAATTGGTCGTTTTAACTTACCTAATAAGCAGTATAAATTCTCCTGTTCTTCATCCGATAAATCAGAAAACATTACATTAAGAAATTCGTTATATGTATGTAGAAGAGTTTTGCCTAACCGTTTCCCCTCATCTGTTAAAGTAACCACAGATATACGTTTGTCCATATAATCAATATGTTTTGTAACATATCCCAATTCAATGAGAATATCTGTCTGCTCCGACACAGTAGCGGGACGCATATTTAGAGCATCTACTAACTGCTTCTGTGATGCTCCTTGAGAACGCATATATAATTCAATAATAATTCTATCACGAGACTTTTCTTTGCCGCTTGGCACCTTACATAAGGCTTTATATAATTCATCATGATTCATAATCATCTATCTCCTCATACAACTTTGTATATTATAAAGTATTCTCCATAGTCTCTAAAAATCCTGCATAAAATTTGCATATTCTTCGTAAAAGCAAAAAAAGAGGTACGCACGGTACCTCTTCTCCTGTATATCATTGTAAAAAATTTAACTTTTACTAAAATATGTTATTTTAATGCGCTAATATCACCAATAATAGCCATTACACTGTATGCTAAACGAACGAGTTGTAAACGGTTAGCTTTAATAGCTTCATCTTTATCCATAACCATTACATCTTCAAAGAATTTGTTGATGGCTGGAACTAAAGTAGCTGGAACAGCCACGACTGCATCATAATCGCCAGCTTCCCAAGCAGCACTACTCGCTTCAGATGCTTTAGTAGCAGCTTCAAACAATGCTTTTTCAGCATCTTCTTTCAACAAATCGCTATTAACACCAGTATATTCCACATCTTTTACAAGATTGTACATACGAGTATAAGCTTGAACAAGTTCAACGTTTTCATCGATGCGGTTAGCTAACAATGCATTTACAAGACCTTCAGCATCAGCAACGGACAATTCGTTGTTAGATAACAATAAGTCAATTACATGATGAGGAACTTCGCGATCAAGGAAGATATTTTTCAAACGAAGCGTGAAGAACTCTTCTACTTGGTCAAGCAATTCGTCTTGTTTTTCAGCTGGTACATTAAGCAATTCCATAGATGCTTTGAAGATTGGACGCAAGCTGATATTCCATTCGCTACCAAGTAAGATGTTCAATATACCAATTGTTTGACGACGCAATGCATATGGATCTTGAGAGCCTGTAGGGATTAAACCACGGCTGAAAGTAGCAACGATGTTATCTACTTTATCGATGATGGACAATACTTTACCTGCTTCAGTTTGAGGCAATACATCACCTGCAAAACGTGGTAAATATTGTTCGAAAATAGCTTCTGCTACCTCTTCAGATTCACCATCAAGTAAAGCATATTCTTTACCCATTACACCTTGTAATTCAGTGAACTCTGTAACCATACCTGTTGTAAGGTCAGTTTTAGCAAGCTCTGTAGCGCGTTCTAACACAACAGCTGCATCTTCGTGCAAGCCACATTCTTCACCAAATACACGGCCCAATTTAAGCAAACGTTCAGTTTTATCCGCTAAGTTACCAAGACCTTCTTGGAATACGATTTTAGTCAAACCATCTTGACGGTCGATAAGAGGTTTCTTGCGGTCTTCATTGAAGAAGAATTTAGCATCATCAAGACGAGCGCGCAATACACGTTCATTACCAGCTTGAACTACTTCGATGGAATAATCGGAGCCGTTACGAACTGTTAAGAACATTGGCAATAATTTGCCCTCTTGGTCAACCAATGGGAAGTAACGTTGATGGTCTTTCATAGGTGTAATGATAGCTGCATCTGGAAGTGCCAAGTAGGACTCTTCAAAGCCACCACACAATGCTGTAGGCCATTCAACAAGATAGTTGATTTCTTCTAACAAATCATCATCCCAAACGATGGATGCATTTTTAGAAGCTGCCATGTCATGTAATTGTTTGGAAATCAATTCTCGACGTGCGTCTTGATCAACCATAACAAAGTTTTCTTTTAATGTGTCTACATAGGATGCTGCATTTTTGATAGTGATTTCATCAGCACCTAAGAATCGATGACCACGTGTTACATTACCAGATTTAACAGTAGCAAATTCTACAGGAATTACTTCTTCATCAAGTAATGCTACAAACCAACGTACAGGACGTACGAACTTAGCATCTAAATTACCCCAATGCATGGATTTAGGGAAGTTAAGACCTGTAATCAATTGAGGTAACATATCTGTGACGATATCTTTTGCAGGAACCCCTGCAGTTTTAGTTTCAGCGTAAATATAGCCGTCTTCTACAACGAGATCCGCTACATCAAGACCTTTACCACGAGCAAAGCCGATAGCTGCTTTTGTGGCATTACCGTCAGCATCATATGCGATAGACGCAGAAGGACCTTTATGACGTTCACTGATTTCAGCAGATGTGTCAGCAAGACCTTTCACGATAAGAGCCAAACGACGTGGTGTGCCGTATGTTGCGATGCTTTCAAAAGGAAGATGGGCATCATTTAATTTTGTTTCAGCCAATTGTTTCAATTGACCTAAGATATTTGGCATAAAGCCGGCAGGAATTTCTTCTGCACCGATTTCAAATAATAAATCTGTTGCCATCTTATTTATCTCCTTTCAAAAGTGGGAAACCTAACTCTTCGCGTTTAGCAAGGTATTGTTGTGCACAAATACGAGCCAATGCACGTACGCGGCCGATGAAAGCAGTACGTTCGCTGATGGAAATAGCGCCACGGGAATCAAGCAAGTTGAATGTGTGGGAACATTTCAATACATAGTCGTAAGCTGGTAATACATAACCAGCTGCACAAACGCGTTTTGCTTCTGCTTCGTACATATCAAACAATTTGAAAAGCATATCTGTATCTGCTAATTCAAAGTTATATACGGATTGTTCAACTTCGTTGGCATGCCAAACGTCACCATATGTAACATTTTCATTCCATTTAAGGTCATATACGTTTTCTACACCTTGAATGTACATAGCCAAACGTTCTAAACCGTATGTAATTTCTACGGAAACTGGTTTACAGTCGATGGAACCAACTTGTTGGAAATATGTGAACTGTGTTACTTCCATACCGTCGAGCCATACTTCCCAACCAAGGCCCCAAGCGCCCAATGTTGGAGATTCCCAGTTATCCTCTACGAAACGGATATCGTGATCTTCCGCATGAATACCAAGTGTTGCTAAAGATTGTAAGTACAATTCTTGGATGTTATCTGGAGATGGTTTCACAATAACTTGGAATTGATGATGTTGGAACAAACGGTTAGGGTTATCACCATAACGACCGTCTGCTGGACGACGAGAAGGCTCTACATAACATACAGCCCATGGTTCAGGACCAATAGCATGCAAGAATGTAGCAGGGTTCATTGTGCCTGCGCCCTTTTCGATGTCATATGGATTTTGAACGATACAACCTTGATCGCTCCAGAATTTTTGTAGATTTAAAATAATCTCTTGAAATGTCATTGCTGCCTCCACTTTACACAACCGACATAAAATCAACCATTTCGTTACAAACAAAAAAGTCCCTGTAACGAAAAACGTTACAGGGACGAGTATACCCGCGGTTCCACCCTATTTGGCTTGCGCCCTCTTTTTTCTATGTTGGCCTTTACTAACAGATATCTGCGTTCCTGCCAATGCTCTACAGCGCCTTCAACCAAATGTGAGCTTACACCATCCTCACTCGCTAGAGAGGTTTACTACTCTGCTTCATCGCATATATTATACACAATATTGTAGCAATACAGAGGGAAGAATGTCAATCTTTCAAAATATATAATTGTTTGACCAAAAGCTATTGAAAGCAATAAATCTAGTTCTAGATATATATCCCATAAATATACTCCATAAATATAAATATTAAAACAAATACTAATACAGCTAAGATAAATAATGATGAGAAAATACGCATCAAAAACCAGCCTCTTTTTTCATACTCATTTAGAGATCGGC
>CAJZEE010000103.1 GCA_915066865.1 uncultured Veillonella sp. | reverse complement strand
ATTTGTGAATATCTTGAGTCTAAAAAGCTTAATTATTTACAAATAACCATTGATGGCAATAAAATTACGCATAATAAGACACGTATTCTAAAAAATGGCAAAGGGACTTTTGATCGAATTATACACAATATTGATTTGGCTGTGGAATACATGCCAAATTGCACTATTGGCGTCCGAACTAACATTGGCATACACAATAAAGATGAATATTCGGAAATCTACAAAATATTCTCAGAGAGATGGAAAGGTAAAAATGTTAATGTGTATTATGCTTTTATTCTTAATAACTCTTTAGAAGAAAAGAAAGATAATTCTTCTGTCGAATTATCAACTAGGGAAAAATGTAATTTTTTACTTTCACTAGCAAAAGATGGAGTAATATCATCCTCAAACCTTTATCCAAAAGTAGATTGTAATTCTTGCACGTGTACAGATATATCTGCATATGTTATAGATCCTAATGGATATATTTATAAATGCTGGGCAGATGTTGGCATAAAGAAAAGGGCTGTAGGAAACTTAGACGAAGGGTTAAAAAACTTCGACATCATATCAGAATTTGTTCAAGGAAGTGATAAATTTTCTGACCCAAAATGTAATAATTGTAGATATATGCCTATTTGTGATGGAGGTTGCAATTTATACAGAGTTAAATCAAAAAGAAATGGTATTCCTTATGAGGTATGTCAGTATGACGATCAAGGCATGCAAGCTTTTCTCGAAGAATTTACATTAAATAATACAAGGCTATGAATAGAATAATCTTTCTTTTAGTACTAAGCTTTTCATCACTTCAACTCACTGCGCAAAATATCAAAGGACAAGTGATTGATGAACAGCAACAGCCTTTACTTTGTGCAAATGTATTATTGCTTACTGTAAAAGATTCAACATTGATAAAGGGGACTGTTACTAATGAACAAGGGCATTTTGAGCTGGCAGCCCCTGACGTTCCCTATATTATTAAAATATCCTTTATTGGTTATGAACCTTGCTATTTAAACAATAGGCAAGGAAACATTGGAGCTATACAGCTAAAGACTAATTCTACAGACCTTAATGCGGTTGTTGTAAAGGGAAGACGCCCGACTGTTAAGATAGGCTTGAACAAAATAGAGGTAAATGTGTCAAATTCCTATTTAAAATATATGGGAAAGGCTACTACTGTTCTTGGGAAAATACCGGGGTTGACAAAAGATTTGCAATTGCTTGAAGGAGGAAGTCCAACATTTGTTCTTAATGGCAGACCCGTCGATGTCAAAGAGCTCTCAACAATACCATCTTCTGAAATTAAGAAAATTATAGTTGATTCAAATCCGAATGTAGAATATAGTGCAACATGTAAAGGTGTTGTATATATAACAACTATCAAGGCATTAGAGAATACCTTATCTACAGAAATATCCAATGGCTCATTGTTTGCACGGCATTATATGGATGTTGCAGATTTCACATTAAATGAAAAATTTAAAAATATGAGTAATTTACTTTCCATAGGTTTCTCATATCTGAATACAACTCAGATAGACAACACTACTGAGAGCGTGTTTTTACCAACAAGTATCATTTATAGCACCAAAGAACGCCACACGCATGGGCAAGGGCGTGCTCTAACCTGGTTCTATGCAATGAATTGGGCACTTTCCAGCAAACAGTCGTGGGGGCTTCAGTATTCTGGCAATATAGGAAATACTCATACAACAGAGCCTACATTACAAAAAATGAATGCACAATCCATGGATTACACTCAAGGTAAACGTGGAGTATCATATATCCACAACATAGGAATAAACTATAAATATTCATTTAATAAAATGAGTTCTCTTAGGTTTATTGCAGACTACGCTCATTACAAATCAGAGAATACAGGATTTGCCAATGCGATTCCTGAGGTAAAGACAAGTAGCTCAGGAATGTACAATATAGCAGGTGCTAAACTAACATACAGCACAAAAGCAAAATGGGGAAATTTCAGTACAGGCGCATTTACGTCTACTATGAGGAATAATGGAGGGTATTCATACAACAAGGAAGAAGAAAGTTATAAGACACGGGAGACCCTGTATGGTGCTTTTACTTCATACTCCAAACGTATAAAAAAGTTTCTTGTCCAGGTGGGGTTGCGAGTAGAAGCTGACAAGCGAAGGTTAGAATCACGCGAGAAAGGTATGTTTGTAGATTCTACAGAATGGAAAGTGTTCCCCAATTTAGTCGTAAATAGAGAATTGACAAAAAAATCATCTATTGGCTTGTCAATTGGTCAAAATATAGGAAGACCTTCATATGGTAATTTAAATCCATCTATAGACTATTACGATGCCATTTCGTATAAAGTAGGCAACCCACAATTACGACCTTGCATCTCCAACAACATTAAACTAAGTTATAATGCTGGCAACTTAATGACATCTGTAGCTTATAACTATAGTAGAAATACAATCATAGAGTTGCCTTCTTGGAAAGACAAAGGTATCGATAATAAAAATATTGAATGGCGACCTGTGAATTTTGTCAAATCATCATCTATAGTTGCTACTGCTATTTATTCTTATGGCTTTGGACCAATACAGGGAGATATTAGCTTTTATTACTCTAAACCTTTTATGAAAGCTACTTTTTTAGATGAGGAGCGAACATGGAACAAACCCAGCTACAATGTGAATTTGTCAGCCCAATGCCCAATAAGCAAGACTTCGATTTTAGCTTTCGACGGTTCTTTTGACAGTGCATATTCTGGAATGGTAACCAACCATCGTAGTTCCTGGACATTAAATCTTACCTATATGCAACAATTGTGGAAGGAAAGGCTGACACTGCTTGTTGTCGCAAATGATATTTTTCATACAGATAGAAGTAATACTTGGGATATGGAATATAATAATATTCGCACAACGATGGATAGTAATTTCGACACTCAATATCTGATGGTTAAACTAAATTACAACTTTGGGAAATTAAAATTGGATAAAACAAAGAAGTCGGCATCTAAAGATATTATAGACAGGTTATGATTATAAAATAAAAAATGAGAAAAAAATTTTCTTTGATTTTACAACGTGACTCTATGCAATGCGGGGCATCATGCTTGGCAATGATTTGCTCTTACTTTGAAAAGAATAAATGTATAGAGTATCTGTCGGAACAATGCTTTGCAACCACAGAAGGAGTTTCGCTACTTGCCATTGATAAAGTTGCTTCAAAGTTAGGACTAAGAACTATAAGTGGGAGGATGTCTGTAAATTCAATCAATAACATTGAGAATCCCTGCATCCTTCATTGGAACCAAAACCATTTTGTGGTGCTGTACAAGGTTAAGAGGGGAAAGACATTCTACATTGCTGACCCCGCAAAGGGACTTGTAAAATACAATCTCGAAGAATTCAAGAAGCACTGGGTAAGCACACAATCGGACGGTGAGGAAAAGGGTATCGCTATGTTCTTGGAACCAACACCTGCGTTTTATGAAAAGAAGACAGATGAACAGCCAACAGAGGAACGCTCGTTTAAGTTCCTCTTTGGTTACATTAAGCAATATCGTAAGTATTTCGGGCAGATTGTTTTAGGCTTGCTCGTTGGCAGTCTGCTGCAACTCATTCTGCCTTTCCTCACCCAGTCTATCGTGGATGTGGGCATTAAAAACCAAAATATTGGCTTTATTTGGCTGATACTCTTGGGACAGCTGATGCTTACCATTAGTCGAACAGCCATCGATTTTATCCGCCGTTGGCTGCTGTTGCATATTTCGCTGCGCATAAACATCTCATTGGTAAGCGACTTCTTCATCAAACTTTTGAAGTTGCCGATGTCATTTTTCGATACCAAGCTGATGGGCGATCTTATGCAGCGTATGGGCGACCACAGTAGGGTGAATACGTTTCTGACGCAACAGACGCTCAGCATCGTGTTCTCGCTTTTCACTTTCGTGGTGTTCAGCATCGTGCTGCTGTCCTATAATTGGCTTGTCTTTGCCATCTTCATGCTCGGCAGTCTGCTTTATGGCGGTTGGCTTGCACTATTTCTTAGGCGCAGAAAGGTACTCGACTACGAACTCTTTGAGCAGCAAGCCATCAACAATAATAAGACTTACGAATTTATTACCTCTATGCAGGAGATAAAACTGCAAGACTGTGAGCAGCGCAGACGCTGGGAATGGGAGGACGTGCAGGCAGACCTCTTTGGAGTGCAGATGAAATCGCTAAAGCTTCAACAAACGCAGGAGGCAGGCAGCATATTCATCAACGAACTGAAGAATATTGTCATCACCGTGGTGGCAGCAACTGCTGTTATTCACGGACAACTAACACTGGGTATGATGCTTGCCGTGCAGTATATCATCGGACAACTCAACTCGCCCGTGGAGCAGTTGATGAGTTTCTTCTATTCTGTGCAGGACGTGAGGATTAGTCTTGAACGTATAAACGAAATACATCGTATGGACGATGAGAACGGAAAACAAGGATTAGAAACTTCAGTAACTGACGAAACTAAGGGTATAGACATGGAAAACATAAACTTTAAATACGACCCACATGCACTGAAAACTATCATAGATGATGTTAGCCTCACTATCCCCAAAGGCAAAGTAACAGCCATTGTCGGAGCGTCGGGTAGCGGAAAAACCACCCTCATCAAACTGATGTTAGGCTATTATCCCGTATTGGGAGGACAAATCACCATAGGTGGAACAGGTGTAAATGCGCTAAATAAGAAGTGGTGGCGCAGACAGTGTGGCGTGGTGATGCAAGATGGTGTGATATTCTCCGAGAATATAGCAAGGAACATAGCCGTAGATGATGGAGAGATTGACAAGGAGCGGTTGCAAAGGGCAGCCGAAATAGCTTGTATTCATAACTATGTAATGGGACTTCCCTTAAAATACAACACTAAGATTGGTCGCGATGGCGTTGGTTTGAGTCAAGGACAGAAACAGCGTATCTTGATAGCAAGAGCTGTGTACAAGAACCCCGATTATATTTTCCTTGATGAAGCCACTAACTCGCTCGATGCCAACAACGAACGCATGATTGTGGAGCATCTGGATGAGTTCTACAAAGGCAAGACGGTAGTTATCGTAGCGCACCGACTAAGCACGGTGAAGAATGCTGACCAAATAGTGGTATTGGATAAAGGCAAAGTTGTGGAAATTGGCAACCACGAAGCACTCACGGCAAATCGTGGTGCATACTATAACCTCGTGAAAAATCAGTTAGAATTAGGCAACTAACAGCAGAAAGGAATATTATGGCAGACAACAAGATAGAACTCCGCAGCGAAAAGGTAAGACATATCATTGGCGAGATACCATCAAGGATTGTCCGTTATGGTATCACGGTCATCACCTTTGTGATATTGGGACTGCTGATTGGTGCATATTTTATACCTTATCCCGAAACCATCAGTGCAAGAATTGAGATGACCGACAGGCAACAAGGCACAGTAGATATTCCTTATAAATACGTGAATACTGTAAAAAAAGGAAAGAACGTCAGCATTGAGTTGGAGGGATACGATACAGAAATGTATGGTGCAGCCAATGGTACGATAACAGCCACATCGCCTACACCCCGACAAACGGCAGAAGGCAGCGTGTTCACAG
>CAJZEE010000102.1 GCA_915066865.1 uncultured Veillonella sp. | reverse complement strand
GGGTAAAAGATTTAATTAAAGAATATTCCACTGAGGAGAAACCATTTGGTTGAAATAATCTATATAACTAGGAGAGAGTATTATGAGTAATCTAAAAGACTTTGATTGGACCGGATTTTGGAACGATGTTGATTATGCATTTGAATCCTATATAGGTAAACCTGTTACCGATAAGGATATTAAGGATGCTGAAACTGAGCTAGGCTATACATTACCTGCAACATATATTGAATTACTTAAGCATCATAATGGCGGTGTATTGAATAAGAACTGCTTTATTAATAATGATGGTGAGTGTGTATATGTGACAGGTATATATGGCATTGATAGAGATAAAAAGAACTCTATCTTTGGAGAATTTGGCAACGAATTTTGGATTTCTAAATGGGAATATCCTCCTATTGGTGTCGTGGTGGCGGATACGATTTCTGGCGGTCACGATATGATTTTTCTCGATTATCGTGAGTGTGGTCCTACAGGTGAGCCTAAGGTAGTCCGAGTAGACCAAGAAGGGGATTACTCTATCACTCTTTTAGCAGATAGTTTTGGGGATTTTATTAAGCAATTATATATAAGCATAGAAGACATTACGGATGAAGAGTTTCAAGCGTTAAGTGATGAGGATAAGGTAAAACTTATTAATGAACAAGAGGATCTAGATATTGATCGTGCTATGGAGCTTTTAACTAATATAGGTATCGATAATTTATCTCCTATATTGTTAAGTACCTTAGGACGTATCTACAACAATAATGACCGTGCAGCAGAAGCTGTTGAGTTATTTGAACGTATTGATGAGTCTTACCGTGATTGGTCTTGGTATTATCGTAAGGGTTATGCGCATGCCTCTTTAGCACATGGTGAAAGCTATCATTCTGAACATGTTCAGCAAGCTTTACAGTTAATTGAAACTGCTATGAAAAAGACAAAAGAAGCACACTTAGAAAAACAACTGAGCTGGTGTTGTGAAGTGGTAGCATATATTTTATCTTTTATAAAGCCAAGTGAGTATGAAAAGGATTATCCTATGATTTTTGAAACGATTAGAACGTTCGTTAATAAGAGACAAAATACTGAAATTAATGAACTTGACGCAGAGCAACTTGAAATATCAGAGGATAACTATCCTTCTTATAGTGCAGTGCATTGGGTATTCAATAAAAAATCATATAGTAAAGAGAATTTTTCTAAAGAGTTTTATCAAATATTAGAGGAGTATGCTGAGTATGGTGCTAAGGAAAGTGCATTAGCGCTATTAGAAGAGCCTGAAATTTTAGTGACTTATGAAGCATGGATCGAAAGTGAAAATCAGCTCCATAATAATGAACGTTTAAACGATGAAGAGTTACTAGAAGAAGAAAAAGAAGATAACATGTGGCAAGTAGAAATCATGGCCTATATTATTGCTGATAATGGTAAATATTTTACGGGAGAAGAACTTACCTTTAAGTTACAAAATTTAATGGCTAATAAAGAATTAGGCGATCATGTATTCTATGAAGGCATAGAATACGAGGGACATGAGTGCGAGGGACATGGCCTCATCGATAATGAAGATGGTATTCCTGTTTTTTATGTATGTTGTGGCAGCTAAGTAAATAATCCATCATATAAATCAATCATTATTAATTAAAGTTTATTGTTTTGTGTGTTGGTTAATATTACTACTTTAGAATGATTTCATATACATATTAACTGGGATGAAGGGATGCGTATTGTATGTCGTTAAGTGTTGAACGTTTTTTATCTTTTTCTGAAGAGGCGCAATTGCAAACTATTAAAGATCTTAATGATATAGGACAAGAGGAGATGATTATTGAGGCATTAACTGGTGTAGGCATCGAGAATCTATCTGTACCTTTATTAGGTGAGCTTGGTAGAGTGTATAACAATCATGATAAACCGGAAGAAGCTATTAAGGTATTAAACTCTATAGATGAAGAGTATAGAGATGCTGTTTGGCATTATCGTTGTGCTTACTCTTACGGATTTATTGCTTCGAATAATAATGAAGCATATACATCTGATAATATGCAACATATGCTATCACTTGTAGATAATGGTATACGACTAGCTGTTAGTGAGAATCGAAATAATATAAAAGAATATTTCTTTGAGCTTATTGATATGTGTTATATGCAGATGGATTTTGAAAGGTGTGAGTCTGATTACCCAGAATTGTGTTCTGCTTATAGTAAATACGTAGCCGAAAAACAGAAGAATAGGATAGGTGTATCTCAGCATCGGACTATAACTGTTGAAGAGATTAAAGAAACTGACGATATGTGGACTATTAATGAACCTGCGTATTGGACCATAAATATTTATGGCTCTTATGATGATTATATAGAAACATCTAAAGAGTTTACATTAGAGCAACGATATCTTAATGCAATATGTTGGTATTTTGCTGAGGTCAATAATGGTGGTCATCACCAGTTTTTCTATAACTCTACAGGTATTGTATGGGAAGATGCTTTAGCGGGGTTGCGTCTATTCAATATGAAAGCGTTGGCAGATAATTTTCAATCAGTACTAGATTTCTTTGGCGGTACTGTACCA
This sequence comes from uncultured Veillonella sp., assembly GCA_915066865.1. GTDB lineage: Bacteria > Bacillota > Negativicutes > Veillonellales > Veillonellaceae > Veillonella. The sequence continues at coordinate 3,468 of CAJZEE010000102.1, read as the reverse complement.
TTTGATAGAGCGGAGCGGTGGCACTTATTACAAAAATCTGAGGATAATCCAGAGTTCTTTGAGTTTCTAGATGGAAAAGATGATGTAGTATATGAATATGATGGAATCTTTGAAGATGCATTTGTACATGAACATCCTGAATTATTTGTATTTGATGGTACCTATAAAGTTCCAGAATAAGTTTGGCTATATTTAACAAGATATAATCGATGTAACCGGTACAACTGGTACTTTCACTATGTTAATCGATTTTATTATGTAGTAACTTTCACCAAGTAGAAACGATATATTAGAGGTATTACATGTTAGATAAACAAGGCGTATATGATTGTTTGCGTGACCATCATATCGATTTTGAAATTACAGATCACGCACCATTATTTAGTATGGACGATAAGCCAAATGTGCAGTTACCATATCCTGAGTGGGATGCGAAGAATTTATTTATTAGAGACCATAAGCGGGAGCATTACTATTTAATTACCGTTCGTGGATCAAAGCGTGTAGATTTAAAACAATTTCGTAAAGATCACAAACTTAAAAAATTTCCTTTGGTTCCGAAGAAGAACTATGGGATATATTGAAGATTAAACCAGGTCATGTATCTCCATTTTGCTTGCTCCATGATGAAGAGCATAAAGTACATTATTATATTGATGCGGACTACGAAAACAATTTAATCGGCATTCATCCGAACCAAAATGATGCGACTGTGTGGCTTCAAGGCAAAGAACTAGTTAAACTTATTGAAGAGCATGGTACAATAGTAGAATATATTACATTGTAATTTTGAAGTGTTTTAGGAGCAGTTTAGGAAGATCTATGAATAGAACATTATTAAAACGTATGATAGTTACATCTGTTATTGCCGTATTAGGTGTAAGCACATCTTTTGCAGCTCTTGTTATGGAGCGAGATCAATCTGTAGATACAGCACCTATTGTAGGTATGTATCGTTTCGAAGTACCTGTAGAGCTACAAGGAACTTATAATAGTGCAGGTGTAGCTAATCTGACAGCATCTATGGAGAAAGAGCCTAATACATTATCTATGAATGTAGCCCATGTAAAGGGAAATCCAGCTGAGTCTTATGTAGTTGAAATCTATAAAGATTTAGCTGCTATTGAAGCGCATCGCAAATCTGATCATTATCAAGCTTTTGTTAATGAAGTCGGTTCTAAATTAACGAATCGTAAGATGTACGATGTACAGTCTGTACTTTTATTTGAAAAGAAAGATGCATTATCTATCGTAAATGATGGTAAGGCAGTAGTTACCTTAACTGAGTTTACTGTTGATAGCAATGAAATCGATACGGTACAACGACAATATCAACTTGATATGGAACGTGCCGTTCGGGATGATGCGGGTTATAAGGCTGGTTATGTGCTTCGTGAAAGAAACGCAAAAAATCGCTGGTACGTCATTCAGATCTATAGCGATCAGGAAGCCCTTACTAAACACTTGAATAGTCCAGGCTATCGCTTTATGATGAGCCAAATCCAAGGTAGTCTACAAGGGGTTACTACTAAAGTATTAGATGGGGATATCCTCGTAAACCATGGTGGTCAAGCTTTTGTTAGACCTTAGTCTTTGATATAATACTAATCAGTAAAGTTACTGCTAGCATATTATGTGCTAGCAGTTTTTTACTATATAATAGGTTTATAATTTAGTTAATTCTATTTAGGAGTTATACATGACACAGCAAGAACGATTGCACTATCTTTTAGAGGGATTAGTAGCTGAATATAAAGAGAAATATAACGAACATATAGATATTCCAGTAAATGAAGAAGAACAATTTACTCTATTTAGAGCACTATGTAATATTCGTCCTGCAGGAGCCATGCCCACTGAATGGATGAAGATAGAGGATGAATATTTAAATACATTAGCCCATGAAAAGGGCATTGTCACAATTAATGATATGGAAGAACGAGAGCCTCAGATTTATTTGTGGCAAGGAGATATCACTCGATTATCTGTGGATGCTATTGTAAATGCAGCCAATAATCAATTACTTGGATGTTTTGCTCCAAATCATAAGTGTATTGATAATGAAATCCATACCTTTGCTGGTATAGAGCTTCGTATGGAATGTGCTAGAATGACTGAGTATATGGAAATGCCTGAAAAGACGGGTGTAGCTCGTATGACCTATGGTTTTAATTTACCTGCCAGTCATGTTATCCATACGGTAGGGCCTATTGTTTATGATACTGTTACAGACTTAGAAAAAGAACAACTGTCATCGTGCTATAGATCTTGCTTGGAGCTAGCTAATGCTTATAGTTTGAAGTCCATTGCATTTTGCTGCATTTCTACAGGTGAGTTTAGATTTCCTAATGAATTGGCGGCCCGAATTGCTATTGATACGGTGCGTACTTATTTAAAAGAAACTAATAGCAAAATACAAGTGGTATTTAATGTATATAAGGATATAGATTATGACATCTACAACAAACTATTGGGATAACTAACATACTCCTTTTGAAATTCATAAAAATGCTGTATCATTTAATAATGACATACAAAAGGTATTGAATGATTTGTTATCTTAAGAAGGAGTTAATGTACTATGAATTATAAATACACCTATGAAAGCCCATTAGGAACTATGGTTATGCTTGGTACATTATCATACTTAACAGATTTATTTTTTATTGATGAAGCTCATGCACCTAGTTATGATGATGCGGAGTATATAGAGCAACTAACAGGTCCATTTGAAGTAACAATTATGTGGCTAAATCAATACTTTAATGGTAAAAAGCCCTTTATTACACCTCCTATCCAGTTAGAAGGTACTGAGTTCCGTAAATCCGTATGGTCTATATTACAAACAATTCCTTATGGTGAAACTACAACATATGGAGATATTGGTAAACAGATTGCACAGCAACAAGGTAAAGAGAAATTCTCTGCTCAAGCCGTAGGGGGGGCTGTAGGGCATAATCCAATTTCTATCATCGTTCCTTGTCACCGTGTTATTGGTAGTAATGGCCAGTTAACAGGATATGCAGGGGGCATTGAACGTAAGAAATATATGCTAGACCTAGAGTTGGAGCATAAATAAAGTAATAGTAAATATAAAATATAGATAATAATAAAAGAGATTACTTCTATGTATAGTTAGACATACATAGAAGTAATCTCTTTTTTGTGTTTAGATATATTTAGTTGTAATGTAAATAGATATCGTAATAATTAGAATATGAGCAAATACAATACTTTAACAATGTACTTATTTTAAATAAATTTGTTTTCTAAGGTACCAATACCGCTTATGGAAACTGTAACAATATCTCCTGGTTTTAACCAAGAATACTTACTTTCATTTTTACCTAATACTACACCACTAGGCGTACCTGTAAAGATAATGTCACCTTCTTGGAGTGTCATATATGTTGATAAGAAGGCAATAATGTTATAAGGCTTAAGATAGGAAGAGCACACATATGAACT
>CAJZEE010000101.1 GCA_915066865.1 uncultured Veillonella sp. | reverse complement strand
ATATTACCGCCATAAGTAGCACCTAGTTCAAGAACGCGAGCTGTCTTCGCAGGTGGAGTATTTAGCCCTACAAGAGCACCATACGCTTCTAAATAGGCCGGCGTCGTAAAAGGAAATGGATAGGATTTATAGCCTAACTCTTTATATATCGTTTGTTGCATGTCTTCCGTTGTCATTTGTGTATTATCCTTAGCCATATGTACCTCTATATTTAATATTAGAATTATCCAAAATATGTATTGCTAAAATTATGCATGACTCCTTATCATTATACCAAATTCCTAGTATATTACCTATGTTTTAAGCAGTTAATACGTAAGTAATACAATAGCAACTAGCACTATAACTGATTTATGGAAGATACTTAATATGATATTTAGAAAACCAAATTTACATACAAAAGAGGCACCCTCGAAAGGGTGCCTCATATAGTTTTCAGTCGTTAAATAACGAATTATTTTACGTCTTCAAAACCTTTTTGTAAACGAACATAGCTTAAGCGACGTTCTTTAGCATCTTGTTCAGTTTTAGCGAACAATTCTTCTGCCACATCTGGAGCCGCTTTAGCCAAGGAAGCGTAACGTACTTCACCTTTAAGGAAGTCTTGGAAGCTTTCAGTTGGTTCTTTGGAATCCAAGGAGAATGGATTTTTACCTGCTTCTTTAAGTTGAGGGTTGTATCTGTAAAGATCCCAGTAACCAGCTGCAACTGCTTTACGTTGTTCTTCTTGAGCTTTACCCATACCAGCTTTGATACCATGGTTGATACATGGGCTGTAAGCGATAATCAAGGATGGACCTGGATATGCTTCAGCTTCTGCAACAGCTTTCATCAATTGGTTTTTATCTGCACCCATAGCTACTTGTGCTACGTATACATAACCATAAGACATAGCCATCATGCCAAGGTCTTTCTTCTTAGTACGTTTACCAGAAGCTGCGAATTGTGCAACTGCTGCTACATTAGTGGATTTGGAAGCTTGACCACCAGTGTTGGAATATACTTCTGTATCGAATACGAAGATGTTGATGTCTTCGCCAGAAGCTAATACATGGTCAACACCGCCGAAGCCGATATCATATGCCCAACCGTCACCACCGAAGATCCAGTGGGAACGTTTGATTAAGAATTGTTTTTTCTCAAGAATTTCTTTCAATTCAGGAGTTGTAGCGCCTTCAGCTTCGATAGCTGCTACTAGACGTTCGGAACGTTGACGAGTAGCTGCACCAAGGTTAGCAAATTCAATCCATTGTTCCAAAGCTTCTTTCAATTCGCCAGTAGTAGTTTCAACTGCTTTAGAAGCCAATTCTACTAATTGTTGACGAATTTTCTTAACGCCGATGTACATACCATAACCATACTCAGCATTATCTTCGAACAAGGAGTTTGCCCAAGAAGGACCATGACCTTGTTGGTTAGTTGTGTATGGAGATGCAGGCATGGAAGCACCCCAGATAGAGGCACAACCAGTTGCATTGGCAATCATCATACGGTCACCGAACAATTGAGTTAACAATTTAGCGTAAGGAGTTTCACCACAACCTGCGCAAGCACCGGAGAATTCGAACAATGGTTGTTCAAATTGGGAACCCTTAACAGTTTCCTTCTTCATAGGGTTTTCTTTTACAGGAAGGTTAACACCATAGTTCCAAGCTTCAGCTTGTTCGATTTCAGTATCGATGGATGTCATCACGATAGCTTTGCCCTTAGGAGCTGGACAAATATCAACACAGTTACCGCAACCCAAGCAATCTAATGGGGATACAGCGATACGGAATTGAAGGTCTTTAGCGCCCAATGCAGGGATTGTATCGAAATGTTCTGGAGCTGCAGCCACTTCTGCTTCAGTTGCCAAAATTGGACGAATTGTAGCATGTGGACATACGAAGGAACATTGGTTACATTGAATACAGTTTTCAGGCAACCATTTTGGAACGAACAATGCAGGACCGCGTTTTTCGAATTTAGCAGTACCAGCAGGCAATGTACCATCTTCATAGCCAGAGAATGTGGATACAGGAAGATCATAACCAGCTTGTGCATTGATTGGTTGTGCAATATTTTGAACGAAGGATGGGCAAGATTCGCAACCAGGTTTAACTGCATGATTGCCATCATCTACTGCGTCTTTCCAGCTAGCAGGAACATCTACTTTTACCAAAGCGTTAACACCTTGATCGATAGCAGCATTGTTCATGTCAACAATATTTTGACCTTTTTTACCGTAAGAAGTTACTACGGATTCTTTAAGGTATTTAACAGCATCATCTACCGGGATGATTTCAGTCAATTTGAAGAATGCAGCTTGCGTTACCATGTTGATACGACCGCCCAAACCGATTTCGGAAGCGATTTTCGCAGCATTGATGATGTAGAAGTTCAATTCTTTTTCTGCGATTTGACGACGTAATTTAGCAGGTAAATGTTCATCCAATTCTTCAGGAGACCAAGTACAGTTCAATAAGAATGTACCGCCTTTTTTGATGCCGCGAATCAAGTCGTATTCATGTACATAAGATTGACGGTGACATGCTACGAATTGAGGTTCAGTAATCAAGTAAGGCAAGTTGATTGGGTTTTTACCAAAACGAAGGTGAGACATTGTTACGCCACCAGATTTTTTGGAGTCGTAGTCAAAGTATGCTTGAGCATACATATCAGTGTGGTCACCGATGATTTTGATAGCGGATTTATTCGCACCAACTGTACCGTCAGAACCGAAGCCCCAGAATTTACATTCAGTCAAGCCTGGAGTTTCAACTTCTACGCCTTCAGCACGATCTAAGGACAAGAATGTAACATCATCATTGATACCCAATGTGAAGAATTTCTTGCCATTTTCAGCAGCTAAGTTATCGAATACAGCAACGATATCTGCAGGGATAACGTCTTTGGAGCTCAAACCATAACGACCAGCGATAACTTTTACATTACGGCCACCGTCAACTACAGCTGCTTGTACGTCTAAGAACAATGGTTCAGCCAAAGCACCTGGTTCTTTAGTACGGTCAAGAACTGCAATGCGTTCTACAGTTTTAGGAAGAGCTTTCAACAAACGATCTGTTGCGAATGGGCGGAACAAATGAACGTTGATAAAACCAACTTTGCGGCCCAATTTGTTGAGGTAATCAACAGTGGATTCTACAACTTGAGCGGAAGAGCCCATAGTTACAACAACGTCAGTAGCATCAGGAGCACCATGGTAGTTGAACAATTGGTAGTTAGTACCTGCCAATTTGTTAACTTCGTTCATGTAGTGTTCTACAACGTCAGGAACGTTCAAGTAGAATTTGTTGGATGCTTCACGATGTTGGAAGTAAACGTCAGGGTTTTCAGCAGTACCACGAGTTACAGGAGCATCTGGATTCAAAGCATTTTTACGGAAAGCTTTAACAGCATCCATGTCAACCAATGGTTTTAAATCTTCATAGTCCCAGATTTGAATTTTTTGAATTTCGTGGGATGTACGGAAACCGTCAAAGAAGTTGATGAAAGGTACGCGAGTTTTAATAGCTGTCAAGTGAGCTACAGCGGACAAGTCCATTACTTCTTGTACAGAGGATTCAGCTAACATAGCACAGCCAGCTGCACGAGCAGCCATTACGTCTTGGTGGTCACCAAAGATAGCCAAAGCATGTGCAGCCAATGCACGAGCAGCTACTTGGAATACACCTGGAAGTAATTCGCCTGCTACTTTATATAAGTTAGGAAGCATCAATAACAAACCTTGGGAAGATGTGAAAGTTGTTGTTAATGCACCAGCTTGTAAAGAACCGTGGGTTGCAGCAGCAGCACCTGCTTCAGATTGCATTTCTACAACTTGAACAGTGTTGCCGAAGATGTTTTTTCGACCAGATGCAGCCCATTCATCAATGTGTTCTGGCATTGGAGAAGATGGAGTGATTGGATAAATCGCAGCAACTTCTGTAAAACCATAAGAAACGTGAGCAGCCGCTTGGTTGCCGTCCATAGTTTTAAATTTACGACTCATGTGATTATTGCCTCCTTAAGCATTTAGCAAAAATAGAACACTTGCTTAATCTATCATTATGTTTAGGAATAACAACCATTACAAACTTGCGCACATGAAAAAATAATGCAATAATATATATGTTATATATAATATGGCATTATGTGTGAGCATACTTTTTTGTGATGGGCACAACCATAATTCCTAATATCATAACTTGATATAGCCCTATATGCTAATTATAACGTGCTGGGCCCTATCAACGCAACACATACAGTGACTGTCGCTTTGCCAATATTGCTATCCATGCTTTACATAAAGTAATAGCTAATTGCATTACAGTAATAACTATTCTCATTTAGTTAGGTCACGTCCTATAACCAAGTTTTATTTTTAGGGGGTTAATTATGGATTTTCATCATTTGAAATACTTCGTTGAAGTAGCTGATCAAAAAAGCTTTAGTAAGGCTGCAAGGAATTTACACATCTCCCAATCTGCAATCAGCCGTACAATTAAAGCTTTAGAAGACGAACTTGGTGTTGTTCTCTTCATGCGTAATGCTAAATCTGTAGAACTTACTGATGGGGGTACCATCTTCTTAACCCACGCTAAACGCGTTGTGTTTATGTTTGAACATCTAAAAACTGATTTTGAAAACGAGTTTCGTTTGGAACAAGGTTCCATCAGAATTGGTATTCCACCAATTACTGATGCTCCCATTTTTGCCCAGTTATTAGGTGAATTTAAAAAAGTATATCCACAAATCGAATTGGAACTCTACGAACAAGGTTCTAAAAAGGTTGAGATCAGCGTTCAGGAAGGTTTAATCGATATTGGCATCATCTGTACTAAACCAAACCCTAAAGAATTTGAATCTTTCTACCTTACAAGTGACCCACTATCCGTTATCATTCCTAAATCTAGCCCTTTGGCAAAAGAAAAAGAAATTCGCTTAGAAATGCTAGCTGATGAATCCTTTGTATTGCATAAAGACGATTTCAACTTACATGATGAAATCATCAAAGCTTGTAAACACACCGGCTTCCAACCGCATATCGTGTTTGAAACGAGCCAACGTGATCTCATGTTACAAACAGTTAGTGCAAACCTTGCTATTGCATTATTACCATCTCGCCTCTGCCCTGAGGTAGGTGAAAATACGGAGGTTGGTTCTAAGGTTGTCGTAAGACCTCTCGTACCTGAAATTATTCATACCCTTTATGTAATTTGGAAAAAGGGTCATTACCTCTCCCACGCTTCTCGCTTGTGGTTAGACTTCGTAAACTCCAAATTACCATTACCTGGATTACAACTCGAGGATCGTCAATAATGAACAAACCATCTGGGCTCGCATGTAAATTGCGAGCCCTTTTGAAAGCTAAAGAAGCGCCCATGTGGGGCGTTATCATTGTGCTGGTTATCGTTATCATATTCCAGCAAATACAAATCTCTGAATTACAATGGCGTGTCGATGAAGACCACGATGGCTCTACCATCGACAGTGTAGCAGGTCGTCTTTACATTCTTGAAGGGATGGCTAATAAACATAGCGACCAACTAGACGAAATCCTAAAAGATATTCGTCAGCTACAAAATGACGGTGCCAAGTACGACTGGGAACTAAAACAATTACAATGGTTGCATCCAGAACTCAAAGTACAACCACCAGAGGCAAACCCACACCCATTCAAATCCACAGATCTAAACCTCGATATGAATCCTGGGAAAGTGCCTGATGTAACAAAATAAAATCAATAAAGAAATCAGGAATAAATAAAAGCACCTTATATACCTACAAAAGTCATCACAAATGACTCTTCTCATAGGATATAAGGTGCTTTTATCATTATTCTATTATAAATTTAATTGCTAGTTTTCCCATACGTCTCTGCAATGACAAGTTACTTCTACTTGCGATACGCTTCTAATTTATATGCATATTCACTTAAAAGATCCTTTGAATAGATTTTTTCATTTTTTGAATCTCTAACTTCTTTCCAAATAATAGATGCTACTTTTAATTTATTCGAATAGTTTCTACTATATTCGTCTGCGCAAAAATCCTTTAAAAATTGATTCCATTGACAAACAGAATTATCA
>CAJZEE010000100.1 GCA_915066865.1 uncultured Veillonella sp. | reverse complement strand
AATGTTTCTCTCCTCTCCCAGCCATAACTGTAGTTGAATTATCCCCTGTTTCTATCCTTTGTTTCTCTAACATTATTAATGTCCCCCAAATTCACATCATTATTTGACTGAATATTAATTGAATTTTTTCCTGCTCTTATCTTTTGCGATACATTTGCAGATTTACCAAAAATAGATTTTATTAATACAATTAATCCAACTACCCCTCCACTTCCTAAAACCCAAGAATTCTCCTTAATGAAATCTAGTATCGAATTAAAATCCATGTTAATTTTCCTCCAACTAACTCACTACTTATATATTTCTTCAATTTAACAAAATCTCCTGCATATATAAGTATTATTAATTTAATTTATAAAAATTATACTTATGATAATCATAATTATTGCTGGATACCTCCAAACACTTACGTACTTAAATAATAAATATATAGCAAAAGGCCCCTGTTTCAAACAGGGGCTCTTTGCTTTTTACTCACTCGCTTCCACGAGTGCTTGTGTATATGGATGTACCGCTTCTTTTAATCGTTTTGATTCGATGGTTTCTACGATTTGTCCGTCTTTCATGACGATGATTCGGTCTGTTACGGCTTGTAATAGTCCGATGTCATGGCTGACGAATACGTAGCCGAAGGGTTGTTCCGTATGGAGTTTTTGTAATAGGTCTAGCACCAGTTTTTGATTCACTGCATCAAGGGCTGATGTAGGTTCATCAAAGAGTACTAGTTTTGGATTCATCAACATTATTCGTGCTAATACAACGCGTTGCAATTGACCGCCGCTGACCTCATGCGGGTATTTGTTAACGATCGTTTCAGGTAGGTCTACATGTTGAATCCACTTACGGATATCGTCCTTTGCTGCCGCTATATCCATAAGCTCATAGTTGATATACGGCTCTAAGAGAAATGCTTCTAAGTTCATTCTCGGTGGAATCACCGCCAAGGGATTTTGGAACATCATCTGCATAGAGCGATATATTTCTGTATGATTTTGAATGGAATGGATTTCCTCACCAAAGAGTCGCAAGGTGCCAGATGTAGGTTTTTCTAGCATAGCAATCAGCCTAAGCAGCGTGCTTTTACCAGAACCACTACCACCAGCAATACCTACCCGTTCATTCTCCACTACAGAAAAAGATACATCATCAACAGCACGAACCGTATGATGGTGGTTTGTATATTGTTTACATAAATGCTCAACTTGAATCATACTACACCACTTTCATTACGGAATCTAACAAGATGCGAGTATACTCATCCTTTGGATGGGCCATGACCTCTTCGGTGGATCCCACTTCAACGAGTTGCCCCTTATTCATAACACCGATGCTATTGGCAATGCGCGCGGCCGCCTTGATATTATGAGTTACAATAATCACCGTTGCCCCAAGAGCCTGCGTTACCTCTTTCATAAGATCCAATACAGAGGCTTGCACCAGCATATCTAAGGCACTAGTCGGTTCGTCAGCAAATACGATACCAGGCTTCAAGATGAGGCTCAAGGCTATTGCTAACCGTTGTTGCATACCACCGCTCAATTGAAACGGATAGGACTGCAAGATACGCTCTCCGTCAGTTAAGTGAACAAGATTAAGCATATCTATAACGCGGCTTACATCATAGCTTTCACCATGAGCACGGAATAAATCTTTGAAGTGATTTTCTACGGTGCGATTTGGATTTAGATAGGCGCTGGGATTTTGAAAGATCATAGAAATCTTCGCGCCCCGCAATTGTCGCCAATCACCATCACTCAATGTAGAAACATCGGTGCCATTTAGCAAAATTTGGCCGCTAATGCTAGCTTGTTTTAACATGCCAAAGGCGGCACGAACTAACGTAGATTTACCAGAGCCGCTTTCACCAACGATGGCAAAGACCTCACCATTGGGCACGGAGAAGGATACATCGCGTACCGCTTGCTCCGCACCATATGAAATTGTAACCTTATCAAATACGATACAATCAGATTTATTCAATAGTAGAATCCTTTGTTAATAAGTAGTAATCGATTGGATGTACCGGTACATTTTTAACTTTTGTAGTAGATACAACTGTTGCACTTGGATACAACAAATAGATATCTGCTACGTCATCAACTAAGATTTGTTGTGCTTGTTTTGCAATATTAGAGCGTTCGTTTTGATCAAATGTTACTGACAATTGGTCGATTAACGCATCTACTTGAGGGTTAGAGTAGCCACCAACGTTTGCTTTCGCACCAGTTTTGTAGAATAAGCTGAGGAACCAGTAAGGATCGTTTGTAGACATAGTCACTACATTGCGTTCTACTAAATCAAAACCATCTGTACCAAGTGTATCTACTTCATCAGGGCTTTGTAATTTCTTAAGAGTTACAGCAATACCTGCTTTTTTCAATTCTTGTTGAATTTCTTCGTATAAGCTTGTGTCTTTACCCCAAATAGCAATAGTAATCGCTAATTCTTTGCCATCTTTTGCATACATGCCGTTTGCATTCTTAGCGTAACCAGCTTGAGTCAAGATTTGGTCAGCTTTTGCTACATCTGTCATCGGTTTATTAGCAATCGCATCATAACCTAAATTGGCAGATGGAGGGAATGGTGCTGCCCCTGGTGTAGAGCCATTGCCGATGATTTTAGCCATGGAATCATAGTTAATGATATGAGCAATAGCGGAACGCACAGCTTTATCATGCAATGGAGATGCTTCTGTGTGGTTTGCTTTCAACATAAACACACGAACGCCAGCAACGTCTTGAATATTAAAACCGTCTTTGAACAAGCTGCGGTTAGCAGAGTCCACTTTTTGAATTACGTCTACGTCTTTAGATTGCAACGCCATAGCGCGTTTGTTATTGTCTTCGATGTCTTTTACAGTTACAGTATCAAGACCTGGTTTGCCACCCCAGTAATCTGCGAAGGCTGCAAGTTCAATTGTTTCACCTTTTTTGAAAGCAGTGATTTTATAAGGGCCTGTAAGAACTGGTTTAGATGCTACATCTTTAAGATCTGCAGTATCCATGATAACAAAAGCAGGTTCAGTCAAGCTAGATAACAAGGAACCATTAGGCTCTGTAGTCTTAATAATCAAGTTTTGACCATCTACTGTGATGGACTCGATTTTAACAGCTTTAGCGGAACGAGCACTTTGTTTCATCGTATACTCAATGGACTCTTTTACCTTTTGAGGTGTCATCGGAGTATCATTGTGGAATTTTACGTTTTCACGGATGTGGAATTTCCATGTTGTAGGGTCTACATTTTCCCAAGAATCTGCCAATTGTGGGGCAAATTTCATATCCGGTGTTACAACGGCTAAGGTTTCACCTGCACCGATACGAGTCAATGTCCACGCATCCCATTCGTGAGTTGGGTCTAATGTTTCACCAAACCAATACAAACCAACATTCATATGCTTCCCTTGTTTGCCATCTTTAGCAGTATCATTGCCACAGCCAACCAAGAGAGCTACCATGCATAGCATGGACAAACATGCTAACAACCAACGTTTCATAATATCTCCTTTAAAATACATTGCCTCGTCGAGGCTTTCACCATAAAAAATCTATACACAGCACGGTTAACGAGATACATCAAGGGCATCGCGCAACGCATCACCAATATAGTTAAATAAAACAACGGTAATAAAAATAGCGAGCCCCGGATAAATTAGCAGCCACGGTGCCGTTTGTAGAAAATCTCGGGAGCTCAACAAGATAGCGCCCCACTCCGGATCCGGCGGTTGTACACCGATGCCGATGAGCGAAAAACTGGCTACCAAAATGATGGCGTCCCCTAAATGTTGAATAATAACGATCACCAACGGTGGCAATACATTCGGCAGAATATAGCGCCACAGAATTCGTAGATTTGAAGCACCTGACATACGAGCAAAGGTAATGTACTCCGCGTAGCGTTCAATCTGTACGAGGCCTCTAGTGATACGGGCATATTCCGCCCATTTCGTAATGCACAAGGAAATGATTACATTCGTTATGCTAGGTCCCATAATACCGATGAAAGCAATGGCAATCACCATGTTCGGGAACCCTAGTACCAAATCAATCAAGCGAGATAACCAACGGTCAATGCTAGGTGTAGAGAATCCTGCTAACCCACCAATAGCGATACCGATGGCCCCACTAATGCCAATGATGGTGAAAGCAATCCCTAAAGAGGCTTTACCACCGTACAGAATACGAGACCACACATCACGACCGAGTTGGTCAGTACCTAATAGATGGGTACTACTAATGTCTTGTAAGCGGTCCGCAATACTCGTCGTTTCAGGATCAAAGGGTGCTATATAGGGAGCACATAAGAAAAATACGATCCACAGAGCTGCTAATACTAACATAGCGTATAAAGTATAGGGCTTTTGTCTATTCATAAGAGCCTCCTTTTATAGCGACTCTTCGCTTCGGATTCAGCCAAACACCCAATACATCAATGATGATATTTATCACGATGAACACCAAGGTAATCCAGATGATATAGCCTTGCATCAATACATAATCGCGAGCCATAATACCCTGCACCATCATGTAGCCGATTCCTTTAATGGAGAATACCGTTTCAATAACGGCAGAACCCCCAAGCATGGCCCCCATGGTTACGCCCATCATAGGCAACAACATAAGTCCCACATGAGGGAATATGTAACGGGTGTAGACCATCCATTCTGGCAAGCCCAATGCTCGCGCCCCCTGTACAAAGGGCTGTCGCGACACTTCTAAAATAGCATTGCGCAATCGACGAATGTAGAGACCACATATCCATAAAGCAAGGGTTACCGCGGGCAATACATAGGCAGAAAAGCCATTGGTATTCGTTATCGACACTAGCTGTAATTTAACACCAAATAAGTACAGTAATAATAAACCGACCCAGAACCCAGGGATTGCTAATGCTAGAAATGTAACGAGACGAACCCCATGATCAATCCATGAGTCTTGATACTTTGCAGATAACATACCGAGCGGTTTGGTCACCACTATCCCCATAACAAGAGCTAAGGATACTAGCCCCAAGGTATTAGGCAAGGCGCCACCAAGAATGGTCGCCACTGGTAAAGCGTACAGAATGGACTCACCGAAGTCCCCTTGTACAATTTGACCTAACCAACGTAGGTATTGCTGCCACCAAGGGTCATTGAGACCTAACTGCTCTCGTATCTGTGCAACTACAACTGGATCTGGTGTAGCCCCTACAAGATTAAACTTCATCGACACGGGATCAATAGGAGATAATTTTATCAATACAAATGTACCGATGGTAACAACAAATAAAATACCTACAATACTCACCAAACGCTGTAGTATTAATCGATACAATACATCACCTGCCTTCTTTATCACAAAATAGCTATATTTATATTCTATCAATGTAATACTTAGATAGATATACCCACATGGGTATTTAGAATCATTATCATTATGAAAGTTTTGCATACCAACAAAAACGGCCCCTCATATGAGGAGCCGTTCTATATAAAACCCTTACAGTGTCCATGCGAGTGCTTCACCACAACTCGCATGCCTATCCCATTAGGCCTGGACTTGTATATTATTTTGTATATTATTTTGTATGTTGTTTTGGAGCTACTGTATTAGCAACAATCGCTTTAGCCATGTCACGAGTTACAGGGCGTTCAAAGTACATCCCATGAGTTTGGCCGTCTTTGGTCCAACCTATGAGATATACCATTTTATTGCCACCTTTGAAAATAACCTTTGTGCCGTTTACTTTTTCATTAGCTGTTACACGAAAATCGCTATAATCGCCGCTAATATCTTCTTTTATTTCATTAGATACGCGATACACGATGCGTTTGCCTGCAGCCTGATTACGAGTAGCATCTTCACCAGGTTGGTAAACATAAACCACTTGCAATACATCCTTATCAATAGTACTTACAGATTCAATGTTATAACCTACAGGTAATACCTTAGGCATTTGAGGTGTAATATTCATATATTTAGCCGCTTCATCTACAGTAGAAAACTCATGAAACGGGCTTGGCATGCCAACCATTGGCGCTTCTTGTTGAGCTACCACAGATTTAGGTTGATTCGGTTTTACATCAACAGTACCTTGAGCACCCGCAACAGTATAAGAACCTACACAAGCACAAGCAACAGCCATCAATACAAATTTCTTCAACATGATTATAATCTCCGCTCTTTTACATATACATCTGTACAAACACAACACATGTATTAAGAAAGATCGGAAGAGCGT
>CAJZEE010000099.1 GCA_915066865.1 uncultured Veillonella sp. | reverse complement strand
GCTCTTGAGAGATAAAGCCGTAGCAGCTCGCACCTATGCTCTTCATACGATGGAACAAAATAAAGGTAAATTTTATGATGTGAGCAATTCCACGGATCATCAAGTATACAGTGGTGTGAGTGGTGAATCTCAAGCTACCACAAATGCTGTAAATAAAACTAAAGGCATAGTTATGCTTTATGATCAACGTCCTATTAATGCCTTGTTCCATTCCGATGGAGGTGGCTATACAGAGGATAGTGTAAATGTTTGGGGCAGTGATGTGCCATACTTAAAAGGGGTAAAAGACTTTAGTACTGGTACATCTACATCGAATTGGACTGTCACTACCTCTCGTCAAGCTCTTGAAAGTAAACTTAATGCGGCAAGTAAAGGGGTAGGTAAATTGAAGAGCATTCAGTTGACCCCGCTTGGTAAGCCTGGGCAACAAACATACGACCGCGGTGTATCAGGTCGTATAAAGAGTGCTACTTTCATAGGTACCTCTGGAAAAACTACTGTAGATGGTGATGCACTACGTAGCATTTTAGGTTTAAAATCTACATTGTTTGATTTCTATGTAAATCACAATCCTGCTAAAGGCACGGGTAAGGCTTATCATAGCTTTACTGGCAAGAATGATACTGTTTATATTAAAGGCCACGGTTGGGGTCATGGCCTTGGTATGTCTCAATGGGGCGCTGCGGAAATGGCAAAGCGCGCTAATCCTGGAGATACAAATTATTACCAAACTATTTTGCGTCACTACTATAGTGGCATTACATTGAAGAAAATGTACTAATAAGGATTACGATGAAAGTTACAGATTTTGATTATGAATTGCCAGAGGAACTGATTGCTCAGCATCCTGTAGAACCTCGTGATACAGCACGGCTTTTAACCTTAGATAAGGTAAGTGGTGAAGTTAAACATAAAGGACATTTTTATGATTTATTAGAAGAGCTTCATGAAGGAGATGTGCTTGTATTTAATAATACAAAGGTTATCCCTGCGAGATTATATGGACATCGTCAAGGTTCTGGTGGCAAGGTGGAGGTACTTCTACTTACACCATGTGGTGAAAATCGATGGGAATGCCTTGTTAAACCGGGGAAAAAATGTCCTATCGGGCAAGTTATAGAGTTTGATGACCGCCTAAGTGGAGTTATTATAGATAAAACAGATTTTGGAGGCCGTATCATTCAGTTCACATGCAACGGTGTGTTTGATGATGTGATTCAAGAAATTGGTGAAATGCCATTACCTCCATACATTCATGAAAAGTTAGAAGATAAAGATCGTTATCAAACGGTATATGCTAAGGAGAAAGGCTCTGCTGCGGCACCAACTGCAGGACTTCACTTTACACCTGACCTCTTAGAAAAGATTAAAGCTAAAGGTGTAGAGCTTGAGTTTGTAACCTTACATGTTGGACTTGGCACCTTTAGACCTGTATCGGCAGAGACTATTGAAGACCACGAAATGCATAGTGAGTTCTTTGTTGTACCTCAAGATACGGCGGATCGAATCAATGCAGCCAAACAAAAAGGGTCTCGTATCATTGCCGTAGGTACTACATCGGTGCGTACTCTTGAGTCTGCTACGAATGATGATGGTGTATTACAAGGTATGAGTGGTTGGACTCAAATTTTTATCTATCCTGGCTATAAATTTAAGATGATTGATGCATTGGTAACGAATTTTCACTTGCCTCAATCTACATTGTTAATGTTGATTAGTGCACTAGCTGGTCGTGAACACTGTTTGGCGGCCTACGAAGAAGCTGTTAAAGAACGTTATCGTTTCTTTAGCTTCGGCGATGCTATGTTTATACGTTAGGAGGGACTATGCCGAGTATTACTTATGAATTACAAAAGACATGTCCTCATACGGGGGCACGGGCAGGTTTATTGCATACGCCACATGGTACCTTTCAAACACCGATGTTTATGCCTGTAGGCACGCAAGCGACAGTTAAAACTATGACACCAGAAGAACTAAAGGCTATGGGTTCTCAAGTTATTTTGAGTAATACCTATCATTTATTTCTTCGCCCAGGGCCGGAGCTTATAGAAGAGGCTGGGGGCCTACATAAATTTATGAATTGGGATCAAGCGATTCTTACTGATAGTGGTGGATTCCAAGTATTTAGTTTAGGCGATATGCGCAAAATTACTGAGGATGGTGTTACATTTAGATCCCACATTGATGGATCAAAACAGTTTCTATCTCCTGAAGTGGCTACAAAGGTACAAGAACAATTAGGTTCTGATATTGCGATGGCTTTTGACGAATGTATTCCGTATCCCGCGGATCATAATTATGCGAAACGCTCTACGGCGCGTACCACGCGTTGGGCGCATCGTTGCCAAGAGGCTCGTAAAGCTCATGACCGCCAAGGCATGTTTGGTATCGTTCAAGGTGGCATGTACAAAGACTTGCGTAAACAAAGTGCGGAAGAACTTGTAGCTATGGATTTTGAAGGTTATAGCATCGGCGGTTTATCCGTTGGGGAACCTCATGATTTAATGAATGAAATCTTAGAATATACTACGCCATTATTGCCAACTAACAAGGCTCGTTATTTGATGGGCGTTGGCACCGCAGATTGTCTGGTAGAAGGTGTAGCACGTGGAGTTGATATGTTTGATTGTGTATATCCAACTCGTGTTGCTCGAAATGGGATGGCCATGACCTGGAATGGTCGTCTTAATATTCGAAATGCTCAATTTGCTCATGATTGGGGGCCGTTAGAAGAAGGGTGCCAATGTTATACATGTAAAAATTATTCCCGTGCATATATTCGTCACTTATATAAGGCAGAAGAAATTTTGGCATTACGCCTTGTAACGTATCATAATCTCTATTTCTTATTAGAGTTTATGCGTCAAATGAGACAAGCTATCTTAGAAGATCGGTTCCCTCAATTTAGAATGCAATTTTGGGATAGCTTTAAAAAATAGTAATTAAGTCTA
The DNA here is from genome assembly GCA_915066865.1 of uncultured Veillonella sp. Taxonomy (GTDB): domain Bacteria; phylum Bacillota; class Negativicutes; order Veillonellales; family Veillonellaceae; genus Veillonella. The sequence continues at coordinate 3,280 of CAJZEE010000099.1, read as the reverse complement.
GTCAAATTTATATTAGGTGGCTATACTAGAAAAGAAATACATATTTATTAACCTAGGAGGATAACATGGGAGATATTCAACAAATCTTGCAAACTAGCTGGCCTATTTTGTTAATGGTAGTAATTTTTTACTTTTTACTGTGGCGTCCACAAAAGAAACAACAAAAAGAGCGTGCTAGCTTGTTAGGTAGCTTAAAAAAAGGCCAAAAAATCGTTACTATTGGTGGTATTTATGGCGAAATTGTTGAACTTGATGATGAAAAAGTCAAGGTACAGGTATCTGAAAAAGTTGAATTAACATTTGCTCGTACAGCAGTTGCTAACGTACTGTCTAAGAAAAACAAGGAAGAAAAATAATGAATACAAAGGAAGCAGTGCGCCAGGCGTGTAAGTCTCAGCGCGCTGCTTTATCCGTTGCTGATTGTAGGTCGTGGACGCCGATGTTGACGAATCAAATCGTTAATAGTCCTGAGTATATATCGGCAAAAAACATTATGGCCTATTTGGCGATGCCTAAAGAGGCCAATTTAGACGATGTGATTCGTCATGCTTTAGAACATGATAAATCTGTATACGTTCCAGTATGTACTGATAAGACGACTATGATTGCAGTTCGTCTTAAGTCTCTAGAATCTATCACTCGGGGTGTGTTAAATATACGCATTCCCTCTGAGCCATACGATATTATTGATCCGTGTGACTTGGATTTGATTTTAGTGCCTGGTGCTGGCTTTGACCGTCAAGGTGGTCGCATGGGAATGGGGAATGGGTATTATGATCGATTTCTCAAGGAACTTTCACCAAGTACATTTATGGGCGTATGTTGGACTGTACAATTATGGGAAACACCAATCCCGATGGATGAGCTAGACCAACGAATGAGTAAAATTGTGACAGAGCAAGGCATTATACATTGTGTATAGCAGAAGGGAGCAACTATTTTGAACGGTAAAGCTATTATCAAGTTTTTAGTAGTCATTGCTGCCATCATTGGATTATTTGCGTATTTTATTCAACCATTAGCAGGCTCTTTGAAACAAGGCCTAGACTTGCAAGGTGGTACGCATATCGTATTGGAAGCAGAGGACTCTGCGACTGGTACAGCTGACAATGATGCAGTGGAACGGGCGAAGCAAATTTTAGAACGTCGTATTAATGAAATGGGTTTATCTGAACCATTGGTACAACGTGAAGGTGCTCGTCGTATTATCATTGAATTGCCAGGTGTAAAAGATCCTGACGAAGCGATTAAACGTATTGGTAAAACAGCGGTCTTGGAATTTAAAAACGACCAAGGTCAAACCGTTATGACTGGTGATGACTTAAAAGATGCGAAAGAAGAGTTAGGTCAAAATAAACAACCACTCGTTGCTATTGAATTAAGTGATGAAGGGGCTAAGAAGTTTGCTGATTTAACATCTAAAAATATTGGTCGTCGTATTGCCATTACATTGGATGGTAAAGAATTGACTAATCCTGTAGTACAACAAGCAATTACAGGTGGTAAAGCCACTATCTCTGGTAGTCAAAGTTTAGAAGAAGCTAAAGACTTAGCTATTTTATTACGTTCCGGTGCATTACCTGTTAAAATTAATGTATTAGAAGTGCGTACAGTTGGTCCTTCTTTGGGTCAAGACTCCAAGGATAAATCTGTTGTAGCCTTCAGTGCTGGTATCGCAATGATCATGATTTTCTTGGTTATTTTATATCGTTTTTCTGGCATTGTAGCTAATATAGCGTTACTTGTATATGTTATGCTCTTATTACTCGTGTTGGGCAAGGGCTTTAATGCGACTATGACATTGCCAGGTATTGCTGGTATTATCTTATCCATGGGTGTTGCGGTAGATGCGAATATTCTAATCTTTGAACGTTTCAAGGAAGAGGTATTTTCCGGTAAATCTATGCGGGTTGCTATGGAAGCAGGTTTTAGCCGTGCGTTAGCCACAATTACTGATGCAAACGTATCCGTTATCATTACAGCTGGTATCTTAACTATTTTAGGATCTGGTCCTGTAAAAGGCTTTGCTATCAGCTTAGGCGTAGGTGTTGTTGTAAGTATGTTTACAGCGATTACTGTGAGTCATTTCTTATTGCGCTTATTAATTGATTGTAACTTTACAAACCATCCATTCTGGTTTGGTGCGAATATTTCTCCAAGCACAAGTGCTGACGCATTTGCACCTAAATCTTTGAAAGGAGGTAAACGCAAATGACATTAGACGTAATTAAACATCATCGTTGGTGGTTTGCTATTTCCTCCACACTCGTTATAATCAGCTTAATTTCCATATTTACTAAAGGGTTTAACTTTGGTATTGATTATACTGGTGGTACGATTGTTGAAGTTGTATTTGATCAACCTGTAGAGGTTAGTCAAGTTCGTGACGTTCTAAAAGAATATAATCTTGAAAATGCACAAATTCAGCTTTCTGGTGATACTACTGGTGATACAGCAGGCGAAGACGTAATGATTCGTACACGCAATCTTGAGTCTAGTGAAAGTGCCGCTGTGGTTGAATCTTTGACTAAATCTATTGGTAACAATACAGTTAAACGTATTGAAACTGTAGGTGCTGTAATTGGTTCCGAAGTTACAGAACATGCGTTATTGAATCTTGTTATAGCATTCGCAGCATTAGCGCTATATATTTCTTATCGTTTTGAATATAAAGTTGCTATTTCTGCGCTCGTTGCTATTTTCCATGACTTGATTATGGTTCTTGGTGTATTCTCTTATTTCCAATTAGAAATTGATGCGTCTTTCTTGGCGGCTATTCTTACGGTTGTAGGTTACTCTATGAATGAATCTGTAGTTATCTTTGACCGTGTTCGAGAAAATACGCATACTCACAAGCGTTCTGATACATTTGCAGATCTTGCGAATGCATCTATTACACAAAGTATTCATCGTAGTTTCTATACATTGGCAACAGTTATGTTTGCTTGTGTATCCCTTTATTTATTTGGTGGAGATACTACAAAGAACTTTGCTCTTTGCATGATTATCGGCTTTGCTAGCGGTGCGTACTCCTCTATCTGTGTAGCTACTTCCTTGTGGGTTATGTGGAAGAGCCGCAATAAAAATGACGTACGTAATCAATAATAAGTTATAAATTATTATTATTGTGTTAATGATTTAAGTATAAGAACCTCTCTGGATTTATTTTCAGAGAGGTTCTTTTATTTTGCTATCTTTTATTATGTAAAACGGTATAGGTATTTTACAGATAACAGTCATTTTTAACTATATAAAATTTAAAAAGGTTTGTTCTTGAATT
>CAJZEE010000098.1 GCA_915066865.1 uncultured Veillonella sp. | reverse complement strand
AGGGCAGCGAAGCTGACCTCTAAAATCATGTCAATGCTCATTTACACATTTCGTTTTTTCTAAACGAAATAAATGAGGTTTAAGCTAGATGAAATCTAGCTTAAACAGACAACCTACGGTTGCAAAAAAGGAGTACCCATTTCATGGCTACATTTTACTATGAAATGACCATCGGTAACGCTGGTCATTCGTTAGCAAAATTTGAATACATAACACGCACTGGCAAGTATCAATACTCTGCCAGTGGTGAAATAAAAGAAGATCTTATTTATAAAGAATCTTCTAATATGCCATCCTGGGCTTCTAGTAGAACAGATGGCGGATACGATATGCAAACAGCTACATTCTGGAATGAAGCCGATTTAAGTAATGAAAAACGCCCATTTCGTGAAATAAAACTAGCTTTACCAAATGAGTTTTCTCATGAAGAAAATATTGCCATTATGCAGCAATATATGAAAACTCATTTTAAAGATTATCCATATACAATGGTAATTCACGATAAAGAAGCTACATTAACGGAAGGAGAACGCAATATTCATGCGCATATTATGTTCTCTGAACGTAAAATAGATTTATCAAGGGATGAACCAGATCGTAAATCATATTTTAAACGTGCTTCTGTAAAGAAAGATGGAACTAAAACAGGTGGCTATCTAAAATCAAGAGATTTTATATCAAAGGATAAACTTATTGAATTACGAAGGAATTGGGAGTTTATTCTTAACGAAGAATACAAAAAACGTGGTATGAATGAACGTATTTCTTGTGAAAAATTAGAAGTACAACGATCAGAAGCATTAGCGAATAAAGATTTTTTACGTGCTGCCGAACTAGATCGACCAGCACAAAAGAAAATGAATCCAAGTACTGTATATAAAAATGCACAAACCATCAAATCTTTCAAACAGTACCTATTTGAAAATAAATTTGATGAAGCGCAGTTTTTAATTGATATAACAAATGATGATTCTGTTAAATCGTATTTGTTATGTCATCAGTACATGGATTTAAAAAAGCGTATCGCCCGTGAACGCTTTTTATCTAAAGACGATCTAAAAACGATAGAAAAAGCAGAAGCGTTACAATCTACGCTTTCTACTAAGTTACAAGAAGCAAAATCCTTTAATCGTAAAGTAGGTACTACTGCTACAGCTGGGGATTCTATCCATGATCGTATTAAACGATTAGAAGAGCGATCTAAACGTATAGAAGCAGAAATTGCACAAATTAATTCAAGAGTCCTTACACAAACTGAATTAATTAAACGCTATAAAAAACAACAAGCTACGAAACGAATTTATAAATCAAGGCTGTTACGTAAGAAACGCCCTACTATCTTTAAATCTACAAAGATAACATCGATTCCAATTCGTACGCAACGTTTACAAACCAATATTAATAAAGAAGCATTAATACATAACTTGTATAAACAGCGGTATGTATTTAATAAGGCTACCTTTGATAGTACGTGCAATTCAATTATGAATCGAATTACTAAAGGTAAATATCGTAAACAGATTGAGCGATTGCGTAGCTTAACAGCTAAATACAATAAGTTTAAAGATCCTTCTGTTCTATCTGATATGAAACAGATAGAACGCTGGTTATCACAAAAGAAAGAATACCTATTACCTAAAATTCAAAAACAAGCTGCTGTTGAATTAGATAGTATGAAACACAGCGTACAACGAATTGATCGTAATTTAGAAGTATTAACCAGCAATGATAAAGCGCTGTATAAAGCGTATAAGGAAGTTACAAGAGCCGATAAGACACCTAAGTATAAAGAAGCTGTCTTACGCTCCTACAGCTTACATCCAAGCGATGTAAGCAGATTACATAAACTGCAGAACCGTTTAGAATCTTTAACTAACAAAATAGATTCTATGAAAGCTGTACAATCAGTTGAAACAACGGCCCGTAAAGTAGATCGTTTAGAAAAATTACAAACTAACATTACTAAGAAAATTCAAACGATCGATACATCAGTACCTATGGATAAAGTAGGTACCATTACTAAGCATGATGTATTTGAAGCTATTAAGCAGCGGAAAGCAGATATTTTAGCAGAATTACGGCCGTTACGCCAAGAATACGCTAAATATGATCATAAAAAAGTTACGTATCAATCAACACTCAATTCTGTTATGAATCGCATAACTAAAGGTGAATATAAACGTAATATTGAAGTGTTACGCAGCTTAAAACAAAAACAATCCCTTGCCTTTAGAGAGCAAGAAAAGGCCCGCTTTGCTGGTAACACATCTAATATGAACCGTTATTCTGCAGAATCGGCAGCGTATACAAAAGAAATGCAAAAAGTGGAAGCCTGGTTACAGTCCACTTATTCTAAATTAAATACGCCAACCATCCAGCAGCAAGCTATGAGGGAATATGAATCGATTCAACAACGGAATCAAAATGTATCACAACAGATTAATCAGTTAGAAACTGATTATAAACACCTTGATACATTAAAGAATAAGCTATATCACTATGGAAATAGTAATAAAAACACTAATAACCAGGCTTCTGGTATGGTGAAACAATTCTTGAATCGTGGTACCCCACAATCAAGAATTGGCGGCTTATTAAAGCGTTTACATAATTTAAGTAACAGGGCTACTGCTAATGATCATGCATTAACAGCACATATTAAATTTACAAAAGATAAGCCTAAATGGAGAGAGAGGAATATTGAAGATGGAATTGAAATCTAAACTTATAATTACGGTTTTAACTGGCACACTAGTTATATCTGGTATAACTAGTACGCAGGCTAATGGCCCACTTAATAATATGATTCGCCACGCAGCGTTAAAATACAATGTGGATCCTGTGTTATTAACTAGCTTAATCGGCCAGGAAAGCAGCTTTAATCAAAATGCTGTATCTCCTGCAGGGGCTGTTGGTTATGGCCAACTTATGCCAGATACAGCTGCAGAATTAGGCGTAGATCCTTATGATCCAGAACAAAATATAGATGGATCTGCCCGCTATTTACGCCAAATGTTAGATTCTAACGGCGGTAATGTAAAACTAGCACTAGCAGCCTATAACGCTGGACAAGGTGCTGTAAATCAATATGGCGGTATTCCACCCTATGCAGAAACACAAGACTATGTATCTTCTGTAATGAGTGGCTATAGAGATAATTTAGCAACAGATGGGGCTTTACCTACTCCCCCACCTGCTGCTAGACCACCTAAACCAAAACAAGGCGTAAAAAAACGTGTAGTAGTGTATCATCCATCAGCACATACACAACCTACTACACAGAAAAAAACAAATTCTAATGTATTCTTATATAAAAAATGAGGTGTCATACATGAATTTATACATTACAGAAAAGCCTAGTGTAGCTAGAATTATTAAGAATTATCTTAATAATTCTGGTGCTAACTTTAAATCAACTGCTACTAACAAAGAAACAGATTCTCCTTTTTTCTTTGATTCTAACGGTAATTGTATCGCCTGGTGTACTGGCCACTTGCTTCGATTATTGGATCCTAAAGAATACGATCCAAAGTACGCAAGCTGGGATGAAACGTTACTACCCATCTATCCAGAAGAATTAAAGAAATGCACAAGAGCGACCACTAAAACATTGTACAAGCATTTACAAAAACAAATTAAAGCAGCTACTACTGTATACCATTTAGGTGATCCAGACCGTGAAGGCTGCTTAATTGTTGATGAAATATTAAAGCAAGAAGGCTTTACTGGTACAGTAAAGCGTATATTACTTAATGCACTAGATGAAACAAGCGTACAAAACGCTTTTTCATCGATACAAGATAATTCAGATTTTCAAACAATGACCGCTGCTGCAGAATCAAGAGCAGCCATTGATTGGTTAATCGGTATCAATTTAACCAGATTCTTTACCCGTATAGGCCAACATTCTGGTAATGCAGGTACATTACCTGTAGGCCGTGTTAAAGCGCCTGTATTGAAGCTAGTATATGATCGTGATATGTCTATTGAGCAGTTTGTACCTACTACGTATTACACAGTAGACGCTTATATAAACGGCAAAACAAAAATTACTTTAGAACACGATGATATTTTTGAAAAAGAATTAGCTGATCGCATTAAATCTGAAATCGAAGGTAAAGAAGCTACGGTATCTGAATTAGAGCGAGAAATAACAAATCATTTTGTTACCTCTCTATTTTCTTTAGATACACTACAGGTAGAACTTAATAAGCGCCATGCAATCAGCCCTTCTAATACGTTAGCTGCAGCACAAGCCTTATATGAAAAAGGGTATATTACCTACCCTAGATCAGACTGTAAATATTTACCAGACAGCCAAAAAGAACAGGCTGCAGGTATTATTCACAATCTGTTATCTAATGAACGTGTAACTGTTGCTGTTACCGATGAATCTGTATTCACAACAGATAAAAAGCCTATATACAATACAGACAAAGTAACCGCCCATCACGCTATTATCCCGACTGTAAAAGAACTAACTAAAGAGGTATTAGAAACGTTTTCAACCGATGAGCAGACTATATACCTAGAAGTGGCCAAACGCTACCTGGCAGCGCACTATACAAAGCCACTTGTAAAAGAAAAACTTGAAGCTACTATTGAAGTAGCCAATACAGCGTATACTATGAAGCTATCTGAAACACAAGTACGAGATGAAGGGTATAAGATTTTGTACATCGATCTTCTACCGCCAGAAGAAATCTATGCAGAGGAACCTATCCCCTTCCCTATAGAACAAGGCGATACTTTTACTCTAAAAGATGTGTTTGTTACTGACCATGTAACAAAACCGCCTAAACCATTTACAGAAGGTACATTATTAAGCGCTATGAATCATATTGATAAATACGCTTATAATGCGAGTGAAAGCCAACTACAAACGCTAAAAAGCGTTAAAGGTATAGGCACACCAGCGACTAGAGCCACTATTATTTCTGATCTATTAGATCCTAAAAACCCTCTATTGTACAAAAAAGGAAAAGCCATTCATGTTACATCAACAGGGGCTAACCTGGTTACAGCCCTTCCAATCGTATTGTTAGAGCCAACATTTACGGCCGATATGGAAGAAAAGTTATCTGCTATAGAAAATGGTTCATTATCTATCAAGGATATTATTTCTGATACAAAAGACTTTGTATCATCTGTTATTAACAATACAGATGTAAGAAAGTATGCTAAGGAAGCATTATTTAATCGTGATCATCCTTGCCCTAAATGTCATGAAGGGTACTTACATAAATTACATTCTAAAAAATTAGAACGTGATTTTTACAAATGCAGCGATCCAGAATGTAACTTTATGTGTAACGTTAAAAAGAACGGAACGCCAGACTATACAATCTGTCCAGAATGTAAAACTGGCTTTATCATTACTAGAAAAGCTACTAAAGGTGATACAACGTTTGAATTTAGGGCTTGTTCTAATTATCCAGAATGTAAATACATTGAGGGTAAAAATAAACCGCAGCCTAAAGGGCCTAAATGTCCTAAATGTGGTGAAGGTGTACTTATCACACGCAAAGGCGAAAAAGACGGTAAAAAATGGCAGTTTAAAGGCTGTTCTAACTACCCAAAATGTGATTACAAGGAATGGGGTTCTGGCAAGAAAAGCAAATAATATTTTCACACCAAAATATTATTTATATGCTTTTATATGTTTTTAAATATAAAAATATATATTTTTATATAGGAGTACATAGTATGACAAACCAATTAGATAAGATCCACTTGTTGTTAGAAACTATGAAGCAGTATGCTGCTGTTCCTGTAACTAAACAATCAGATCTTATTAAGCAGCTTACATTTATGATGGGCGCTATCTATACGAACACTAACAACAAGGCAGCTCGTCTTTCTTATTATGCTAACATTTCTTCTATTTGTAAGACTAACCATATTGATTATGTAAATGCCGTGCTAATCCCTGCTGGTAATCTGATAGCTAAAACAACGCTATCTGATGTAGCGCAGCAGCAAGCATTTATTGATCAATGGGTATCTGACTATCAAGAAGTCGCTGCTGTTGCTAATCAAAAGCAGCATTAAATGAAAAAGAACCTAGGAATGCAAACCTAGGCTCTTTTTAGTTTTATAATATTACGCCTCTAATAAAGAATAAAAGTCCGCCAACCAGTCTTTATTTAGAGCGAAAAATTATAAGTTTAAATGCTTACAAATAATTTTAATAATTACTGTAGCAATTACTTTAATAATTACACTTGTAATTATACTTAAAATCATAGTAATAATTATCAAACATAAATCTATATTCAATAATTTATTTCCTTTCTGTGAAAACAACAACAACTACAATATATAGTATATAAAATCATATTTCACTTTTTGACTTTTACTATATATTGTGAATTATACATAAATTATTTATATGTATCAATATTGACATTTGAAAAAAAATAAATATAGTTTTTTATATTTGTCGACAATCATTATATTTTGA
>CAJZEE010000097.1 GCA_915066865.1 uncultured Veillonella sp. | reverse complement strand
CTCTTCGTCGATTCAAACGCTCCTGCCAAAAAGCGGGTGTTTTGTCTGAAGTAAGAAAACGCGAACACTACGAAAAACCAAGCGTAAAAAGAAAGAAAAAATCTGAAGCAGCAAGAAAACGCAAATTCAGAGCATAAGATGATTACCCTAATTCTGCCTTTTCATGGCTTCATGAAATCCAGAATTAGGGTTTCTTTATATATAAAATAGGAGGAACTATGAGCTTAAAAGATCAATTAAAAGAAGATATGAAAGCGGCTATGAAAGCACGTGAAGAAGGTAAAACTGCTCTTTCTGTAATTCGCATGGTTAATAGTGCTATTAAAAATACAGAAATCAATGATAAAGTAGAACTTGATGATAATGGTATTCTTGGTATTTTGGCAAAAGAAATGAAAACTCGTCAAGATTCTTTAACTGAGTTTGAAAAAGCTGGCCGTGAAGATTTGATCTCTCATGTAAAAGAAGAGATGGCTGTGCTTCAAAAATATTTACCAGCTCAAATGAGTGAAGATGAAATCCGCACTGTTGTAAAAGAAGCTATTGCAGCTTGTGGCGATGCTGTAAACATGGGTAATGTTATGAAACATGTAATGCCAAAAACTAAAGGCCGTGCAGATGGTAAAGTAGTTAATAATATCGTTAAAGAATTACTTGGATAATCAATTATAAATATAGAAGTAAATATTTCATATAGTCAGTATTTTCGATACATCAAAATTGAACTCTTAACCCCATAGTTAAGAAAATTATGAAATTCTATAGAAAGTTATTGACATGTATTTTCACTGTATGATATTATGATTTCAACAAAATAATTGGTCAACGAAGACTCCACTTTAGATATATAGAAATATATATCTATTTGTTGGAGTCTTTTTATTTTTAGGAGGAACCATTATGACAAATACTAAAGATTTATTGTATTATATTCCAGCTGGTCAATATGGTAAGGAAGGCGTTCTTGCACTATTAGAACAACATCCAGAAATTAAATTCGTATCTCTTGTAGGTATTGATTTAGCTGGTAATGATACAGATGAAAAAATCCCTATGGCAGCATTCTTTGATGATTATGAAGCATTCTTCGAAGGTCGTGCTGTTCAAACAGATGGTTCTTCTGTAGTACTTACAAATATCGCCACATTGAATAATGCACGTGTAGATATGTGGGGCGATCCAAGTGTAAACTGGTTTGTTGATTATAACTATGAAAATATCGATGAAGCAACAGGTTTACCAACTGGTACACTTCGTATTCCTGCATTCTTGATGCATAACTACCGTTATGTTGACTCTCGTTCTATCTTAAAAAACAGCTGTGATTATGTTCGTACAGAACTATTATCCTTGATTAAAGAACATGGTCTACCTGGTATGCCTCATGTGAAAGCTGATGACGTTGTAGATATTATCTTTACATCTGCTACAGAATTGGAATTCTGGGTAAAAACTCCATCTAGAACTGTTACTAAAAAAGAATTGTCCGTATCTCAAAAATTACAAGAACAATACTGGCAACGTACTCATGGTACAGTTCGTACTGCCTTAGAACAAGCAGTTGAACGCTTAGACCAATATGGTATGGTTGCAGAAATGGGCCATAAAGAAGTAGGTGGCGTTAAAGCTAAACTTGATGAAGATGGTCATGAAGCAGTTGTTTTAGAACAATTAGAAATTGACTGGAAATTCTCTAATAACCCATTACAAACAGCAGATAATGAATTACAAGCTCGTATTATCGTTCGTGAAGTGTTCCGTGAAAATGGTCTTGATGTAACATTCAATGCAAAACCTATTATTGGCGTAGCTGGTTCTGGTGAACATACACACTTTGGTGTTATGGCTAAATTGAAATCTGGTAAACTTGTAAACTTGTTCAGCCCAGAAGATATGCGTAAAGAATCTGCTAGCTCCTTAGGTATTGGTGCTATCATGGGGTTATTGAAACACTATGAAGCAATCAATCCATTTATCAGTTCTACAACAGACTCCTTAAATCGTTTAAAACCTGGCTTCGAAGCTCCTGTATGTATCGTTACATCTTTAGGTACTGATCCTTCCGAACCAAGCCGTAACCGTACAATCCTTTGTGGTTTGATTCGTGATATCGACAACCCTATGGCTACACGTTATGAATTGCGTTCTCCAAACCCTTACACAAATACATATACTGCATTAGCATTGATCTTCATCTCTGCATTTGATGGTATGAAATATGCTATTACATCTGGTAAAACACAAGCACAATTAGAAGCAGAGCTTTCCAAAGAAGTGGGTGAATCTGCTGATTACCTTGCTACAAATCGTGCATATCGTACAGAAAAAGACGTATTCGATGATTTCACTCAAGAAGAACGTAATCAAATGTTTGGTGTTGCACCAGCCACTGTATGGGAAAATATTAAAGGTTACCATAACAATCCTGAATTAGTTGAAACATTAGCTCAAGGCAATGCATTCGCTAAAGACTTGATGGATTCCTTCATCGCATCTATCTTGAAACGTTGGAAACTTGTATTGGCTCACCGCTTAATTCCTGATAATCTTGATACAGTTCGTAAGATGGTAGCTATTCATACTGATAGCCGTAATAGTGTAGATGATAAACGTTTTGCAGAAGTTAATGACTTACGTTTCTATCTTGCTAAAGATAGCGATGATCGCAAATCTTTATTCACTCGTTTAATCGATGCACTTAATGCTGGTGAATATGACTTAGCATCTCAATTGCAAATTGAAATGAACGATAAAATGGAAGAATTAGAAGCTAAATATTCTAACTATGCAAAAAATATCTTCTAATATCGGTTGATCTTATTGCTCAAAAAGGGCTCCTACATTTATAGGAGCCCTTTTATTCATATTAACTTTTTTATAATTTAGTCGTTAAAGCTATTACTCGTTATGTCCTATAAACTTTTCTACTAATACTAAACTACATACGAGTACAAAAATCGCAACGGACCAAATTAAATTATCAAATGCAGATTCATGGTCAATAATTAGAAGTCTTACAATTGCTGTAATCCCAATATACAAAAAGAAATCAAGAGGAAAGTGGAAGTTATTTTTAAAGTATTTTACGATGAGAGCAATAAACTCAAAGTATAAGAAGAAGGTAATTAATTCTTCAATTAATAAAGAGTAAGTACTATAACCTTGGATATTTGCCCACGTAATAAATCCTAGACTAATTAAAGTATTAATGAGGGCAATACAAAGTGCAATGCCTACTCCTACAAGGGCTATATTTTTTATAGTTAATAATAATTTAGAAATACGTATCCACATATATAATTCACCTACAATAAATATCTAAATACTATACCACATAAAAAAGACCGTACACCGTACGGTCTTTTTACGATTACACCACAGTATAATCAAGAGAATCTCTAAGGATTAGATATCAGCTTTAATTGCTTCTAATGCAGCATCGAAGTTAACTGCTTGAGTTACTTCAGGTACGTATTCAACATAAGTTACTTTATTTTCTTTGTTGATTACTACTACGCCACGAGTTAAAAGACGAAGTTCTTCGATCAAGAAGCCATAGTTTTCACCGAAGGAAGCGTCTTTGTGGTCAGACAAAGTAATAACTTTATCTACGCCAGCAGCGCCACACCAACGTTTTTGAGCGAAAGGTAAGTCCATAGAAATTGTCAATACTACAACATCATCAGAAAGTGCTGTAGCATCTTGGTTGAACCAACGAGTTTGAGCGTCACAAACGCCTGTATCAAGGGAAGGAACAACGGAGATAACTTTTACTTTACCTTCGAAATCTTTTAATGTTTTAGCTTGTAAGTCGTTGCTTAAAACTGTGAAGTCAGGAGCTTGTTGACCTACTTTAACTTCTGGACCAACCAATGTGATAGGGCCACCTGCAAATGTTACTACACCAGTACGTTTTTCCATGTTGTATTCCTCCTAAGAGTTTTAATTCTAATTTATGTAAGGATACGTTTTGTATCTATGCATAGTATAACATTTACATTACCATAAGTAAACTAAAAAATTCGATATAGTGTTTGTAAGGGAATAAATAGTATATTATTGGGTTCATAATCAAGAAAATATCTTATAACTACATTATATACGTATAGGTGTATTAAGATATATGAAAAAAATGTGTATACTATAAGGAGTATATTTAAATAATGATAATCTTGTAATATAGAAATTTAACTGAGAGGTCCTATGAAACCTATAGAGCTATTTATGCAGTTTTTCCGCCGAGAAGGCTGGGTGTATGCCATCGGATTAACTATGCTAATTGCTATTGATATAGCATTTTTATTTGTTCCACAATTCATTGGTAATGCCATCGATACACTAAGTCAAAATAAAGAGGGCTTAGTCAATTATATTATTTATTTTATTTTATTATTTATTATTATAACGATTCTAAAAGTTATTTCGCGACGCACCTTACTTGGTTCCATCCGTCGTATGGAGTACCTTTTTCGTGAAATTTTGTGTAGAAAAGCATTACAAATAAAAACAACATACTATGAGGCAAATGGACCTGGTAAAGTTATGGCGTTGATGACAAATGATGTTACATCTCTTCGTGTAGCGTTAGGTTTAGGTGTTATGATCGTGGTGGATATTATATTTTATTCCATTGTAGGATCTATTATTTTAATACAAAAAATAGATGGTCTATTAGCTTTTAAAATCATGACACCTGTATTCTTCATCATTGTTGCAATATTTGTGTTGGGCAGAAAATTACGTGCTAAACAGCGTAGTGCTCAAGCTAGTTATAGTGATATGACAGAATTTGGGCAAGAATTATTCCAAGGTATAGATGTAATTAGAGCCTTTAATCGAGAACGTATTATTTCTGACTCTTTTGAAAAAATAAATAAATTGAACTATAAGAAAAATATGGAGGTTGCCTTACTAGACTCTGTACTAACACCGTTAACGAGAATTGCTCCTTTTATTTGTATTAGTATCAGTATTTTTATATGTGGTCACCTAGCTGTAGATGGTCAAATGTCTATAGGTGAATTTGTAACTATCAACTCATTCATTATGCTAATCGTAGGACCTTTAATTGGCTTTGGTGGACTCATTTCGATTGTACAAAAAGGCTTGGCATCTTTAGATCGTATTACCGATTTCTTACGACTACCAATAGAGTCAATTGATGACTCAACTGAAGTATTACCACTTGAGGATATTAATATACGATATTTAGATTTTAATTATGAAAATTCTAAAGGTCATGCATTGTCTCAAGTATCTACAACTATTCGTAAAGGCTCTTTTATAGGCATTGTTGGTAAACCTGGTTCTGGTAAAAGTACGCTTTTTAAATTACTCATTGGTTTGCAACAAAGCCCCGCTAAAGCTATTTATTTTGGGAACCAAGATATTTCAGATATACCTTTATCTAAGCTTCGAAATTCAATAGCTTATGTACCCACTCAATCTTACTTATTGAGTACTACTATTGAAGATAATATTAAATTTGGTAAAGATTTATCTATGCATGAATCTGTAGAGGTGGCTGCTAAAAAAGCCGACCTATATAGAGATTTAGGTAATCTAGTAGATAATGACTTGCATACTCTTGCAGAAGAAGGACATGACTTATCTGGTGGTCAAAAGCAACGTATTAATATGGCTCGAGGTTTTTATAAAAATGCACCATATTTATTATTAGATGATTGTTTCTCAGCTTTAGATGCAGTAACAGTAAATACTATTTTAGAGACATTACATACGGTAAATGCACAAACTATATTGTGCATTTCACAGCGTTTAGAGGTTATAGAAAAAGCAGATAAAATCCTTGTATTTGATGAGGGCCGTATTGTAGAAGAAGGTACTCATGAAGAATTATTAGCTAAAAAAGGCTTATATCACACCTTATATGAAGCGCAGAAAGGAGGGGCTAGTAATGAAAAAGCGTAATTTTAAAAATGATTGGGCTTTGTTCTCCTATATAACTGCGTATATTAAGCCTTATTTGGGGATTTTATTGTTAGCCACCATTGCACTAGCAGGCAATTTAATACTATTGCTTTTAAGACCTTATTTAACTAAGCAAGTTATTGATCTCGGATTTACTAATAACGATATTAATGTTATCGAATATTATGCAGTAATATATGGTCTTACTATTATTGGTAGTGTGTTATTTATATTTGTAGAAAATTATTTTTTGAAAAGCTTTGGACAAAAAATTATTTATAATATACGTGCCATTATATTTCAAAAAATACTTCATAAGTCCCATGATGAGTTTTATAAATTACCCATTGGTAATTGGGTAACTCGTATCACAAATGATGTAGAGTCTTTGCGTACCTTATATACAGATGTATTACTGAATTTAGCGAGTAGCGTTCTAATGATTGTCGGTATTTTAGGATTTATGTATGCTATTAACGTACCTTTAGCGATTATCATGACGATTTTATTACCAATAATGGGCATAATCATATGGGTATTCCAAAAGTTTTCTCGTAAAGCATTCCGTCAAGTTCGCCGTTCTGTAGCGGCTTCTAATGCAAGCATTAAAGAGCTATTAAACTACATAGTCATTGTTAAATCTTATGGCGGTGAGAATGAAATCGAGGAACGTTATAATACGGTTAATAAAGGTTTCTTAGAGGCT
>CAJZEE010000096.1 GCA_915066865.1 uncultured Veillonella sp. | reverse complement strand
TTGTATAATCGTAAAATTCATAATAATAATTTATAAGTTGAAATTTAAACTTGTTTTGTGATGAATAAGGTGTATATAATGAATAGAATCTATTTCAGGTGGGAATAGAGTATATAAAGTGAGGACCCTTATGATTGATATTACAAAAATAATTGAAACCAATAAAGAATATGTGAAACAACACCCTGAGCTACCAAAGGCAAGATTAACAAGCCATCCTACAAAAAAGTTAGGCATCGTAACTTGTATGGATACCCGCTTAGTAGGTATGCTAGAAGAAGCACTAGGCTTTAATCGAGGTGAGATAATTGTCATCAAAACTGCAGGAAATAGTGTAACACAACCTATCGATAACATTGTGCAAAGCTTGCTCGTTGCTACCTATGGTATGGAAATTGAAGATGTGCTAATCATCGGTCATGAAAACTGCGGTATGATCGACTTTTCTGCTACTACTTTTATGGAATCTATGAAAGCAAAAGGTATCAGTGAAGATGCTATTCGCATGATCGAACCGGGCCTTATCGACTGGATGGATCGATTCCATATCTCTGAAGACAATGTAATTTATACAGTTAACTTCCTACGCCACCATCCACTATTTCCAAAAGGAATGGGTTTCTATGGCGGCATGATGGATCCTGATACAGGTGAATTTCGCTACCTCGAAATCTAGGCTAAGATTTGATGGGGCCCAAGTTGATTTGTACATTTAGGTGAAAAAGAACGATAACTAACCTCTACGCTCCAAAGCGAGCTAAGTCGCTAATCGGTTAGTTATCGTTCTTTTTATAACTGTATTTGTGAACTCGTCCCATTGAGTCTATTCATAAATCAATAAAACAAAATTCACTGTATCAAAAGAGAAAGGGAATGGCTTAGCCATTCCCTTTCTCTTTTCCCATATAGCCAACCTATTATTATCGTATTCAAAGTAGCGGTCTGTGACTCTATGGGACTAATACTGCGATAATGTTATAAAAAGCTGTGTTCCTAAGCGAAGTGCGACTTAGTTTACTATGGAGCGCGGAGGTTAGGGACACAGCTTTTTAGCTAAAATGTAGCGATGTATTCGGGACCCATAGAGTCATAGCATCGTAAACTTGAACAGTAATAATAGGTTGACTATATATTCCTTTTCGCTGTATATTGTAATTAGATTGTAAACTTAATCATATAAATTAGTTAACCTATGCGGCAGTAAGTATTCGCTTGAGAGGAGCTTTGTATGAAGCAGTTAGGTATTTCTATAATTGGTACAGATACAGATGTAGGTAAGACGTTTGTGACAGGGTTATTGGGGGCGATGGCTGTAGACGATGGCTTTGCTGTTGGTATGGTGAAACCTGTGTCTTCTAGTGCAGTTCCTTTCCCTGAATGTGTGACGATGGATGAGGATAATTATAATATTGGCCTTGAGAGTAAAGATGCAACACATTTGATGCGCTCGGCAGGTATTCCTGAATCTCGTCGTTATGAAGTGAATCCTTATGCTATAGCCGGTGATTTCTCTCCTCGCCTTGCAGCGGAATTGGCTGGTATCGAGATTGACTATGATGGCCTTGTAGAACATACATTAGATGTAGTGAGTCGCTATGACATAACCTTTGTAGAAGGTGCAGGCGGTATCACGACCCCTCTCTATGGAGATAAAACTTTCACGGATTTTATGAAAGATATCAAATTACCAGCTATTGTTGTAGCAGATGGTCGTCTTGGATCTATTAATCGCGCCGTTTTGACTTGCGAATATGCTAAGTTGCATGGTATCGAGGTGAAAGCTATTATCGTAAATGATACAACAGCTGTAGATCTGTTTTTGTTGAAAACAAATGTGGCAGATATGGAGCGTTACACAGGTGTTCCTGTAGTAGCTGTAGTGCCGCCATACCAAGGTCCGGATATTCAAAAGGTTCAACTTGGTTGGGCTCGATCTTTTATTGATTCTAAGGAATTATGGAACACAGTATTAGGTCTATAAATAATAATTGGCTGATTTTATATTAGCTATAGCAATTTTATATATGTTAGAAGTGATATTGAGTACATATTAACAGTAATTTTGAGACGTATTAAATTTGTAATTTAGCATACCTTAGATTGGGCAACTTAATTTAGTTTATATAAGGTATATGTGATAGAGAGTTATAGTTTGTAAACTTAGTAAGTATGAGGTGACGAAATGGCAGAGAAACAGCTTTCACAAGCAGCACAATGGGACCACGAGTTTGTATGGCATCCATTTACACAAATGCAAGATTGGCTAGCACAAGAACCAGTAGTAATTGAACGCGGTGAGGGGGTATACCTCATCGATGAGAACGGTAAAAAGTATTACGATGGCGTATCTTCGTTGTGGGTTAATATTCATGGTCACAACCATCCTGTATTGAATCAAGCATTGAAGGATCAAATCGATAAAATCGCACATAGCACATTATTAGGCCTCGTAAGCCCTCCGTCTGCACAATTGTGTAAAGAGCTTGTAGAGCTTGCTCCAGAAGGCTTAGATAAAGTATTTCTCTCTGATGATGGCAGTACGGCTATCGAAGTGGCTATCAAAATGGCGTACCAATACCGTCAACAAGTAGGGCAAACGAAAAAGACTAAGTTTATTGCCCTCAATGCAGGCTATCATGGGGATACATTAGGTACCGTATCCGTAGGTGGTATTCAATTATTCCACCAAGTATTCCATAATCTATTATTTAAACCATTAACATTGCCAAGTCCTGGTGTATATAGAGATTTGGCAGATCGAGATAAAGCCTTTGAAGAGTCGTTGACTGAATTGGAACGCATCCTTAACGAAGAAGGCGATGAAATCACAGCTCTTGTTATGGAACCATTGGTGCAAGCAGCGGCAGGCATGCTCGTAATGCCTCATGGTTATTTGAAACGGGTTCGTGAGTTAACAGAACAACACGATGTATTCCTCATCGTTGACGAAGTAGCTACTGGCTTTGGCCGAACTGGCAAATTCTTTGCTTGTGAACATGAAGGGGTATCTCCAGATTTTATGACCTTATCCAAAGGTATCACTGGTGGGTACCTTCCATTAGCGGCAACATTGACTACAAAACGCGTATTCGATGCATTCCTCGGCACCTTTGAAGAAAAGAAAACATTCTATCATGGTCACTCCTATACTGGTAATGCATTGGCCTGTGCCGTTGCGTTGGCTTCTTTGAAAGTATTCCGTGATGAAAAGGTAATTGAACAATTGCCTGCTAAAGTAGACGCTTTCACAAAGGCTCTAGAACCTATTAAATCTTTGAAACATGTTAAAGAGGTTCGTCAGCGGGGCCTCATTGTAGGTATTGAACTTGAAAAAGATGTGTCCACCCATGAAGCGTATCGCCCAAATGATGCGGTAGGTGCTAAGGTGGCAATCCTTGCCCGTGAACAAGGTCTTATTTGCCGCCCTATTGGCGACGTGATTATCCTCATGCCTCCATTGGCATCCACTGTGGAACAATTAGAGGACATGGTTCGTATTGTGGGTGAAAGTATCCAACGTGCCACTGAGGAAGAGGGGATACTTGAAGATATGCGCCCAATTATTTTATAATGCTAAATTAATTATTGGAAAGCTACACCTATTGTCTTTTGCTAGTAGTTTAAGACAATGGGGTGTAGTTTTTTTGTATAACATATCGAAATTTCGTTATATTTTAAACTATAGACTATACATTGCCAAAATTCGATGATTATTTAGCATATCTATGATACTATATATGTATAAAGGAGGTCATCGTATGGACATTTATGTAATTATGCAAGTTATTATTTTATTTGGTGCCATCTTCCTCGGTGTTCGCCTAGGTGGCATGGGCATCGGTTACGCTGGCGGCCTTGGGGTTGTGTTGTTAAGCCTTGGTATGGGGATGTTTCCGGGACAGATTCCATGGGATGTAATTCTGATTATCATGTCTGCTATCGCAGCCATCTGTGCCTTACAGTTAGCCGGCGGTCTTGATTATTTGGTGCGCATTGCTGAAAGTATTTTGCGTAAAAATCCTAAGCATATCAACTATTTAGCACCAACTGTTACGTATTTCTTAACTATTCTAGCGGGTACTGGTCATACAGCATTCTCTATGATTCCAGTAATCGTAGAGGTGGCGAAAAGTGAAAATATTAAGCCATCTGTGCCATTATCTATCGCCGTTGTAGCGAGTCAAATTGGTATCACAGCGAGTCCTGTATCGGCAGCAGTAGTTGCTATGAGTGGGTTCCTTGAGCCATATGGTGTTAACTATCCTACATTGCTCGCCATCTGTATTTCCACAACATTTGTAGGGGTTATGATTACGGCATTTATCATGTCTACCTTTGCGAATAATGATTTATCTTCTGATCCAGTGTATCAAGAACGTTTGGCGGCAGGTCACGTGGCGCCACCTCGTGAAAAAAGCACTGATTTCCACTTAAAACCTGGTGCAAAAACTTCAGTATTGATTTTCTTGATTGGTATCATTTGTATCGTATTCTACGCAACAGCAATTTCCAAAAACATTGGTATTATTAAACCAGTTATCTTTGGTCGAAATGATGCTATCATCGGCTTTATGATGATTATTGCGGCTGCTATCACATTCTTCTGTAAGCTTGATACAGCAGAACTTGTTAATACAAGTACATTCAAATCCGGCTTATCCGCTTGTGTCTGTGTACTAGGCGTAGCATGGTTGGGTGATACCTTTGTAAAAGGTCATATCCCTGAAATCAAAGCGCTCGCTTCTAGCATGGTAACAGCATATCCGTTCCTATTGGCGGTAGCATTCTTCTTTGCAAGTACATTGTTGTATAGTCAAGCAGCGACTACACAAGCCTTGGTACCAGCTGTAATTCTAGCTCTCGGTATTACACCAGAGAATACAGGATCCGTTTATATTATTATCGCATCCTTTGCAGCTGTATCTGCACTCTTTGTATTGCCTACATATCCAACACTTTTGGGGGCTGTACAAATGGACGATACGGGCTCTACGCGAATTGGTAAACTCGTATTTAACCATCCGTTCTTCATACCTGGCGTACTTGCTATTGCCATCTCCGTAGCACTCGGTTTCTTAGTGGCTCCGTTGATGCTGTAACTGGTGAAAGTTAAAAACAATTCGTATACATCGTTTTTAGTAGAAACACGTATTGAGTTAATACACATAAATCGTGAGTTAATAGATACATATAGTAATGTATTATTATAAAAGGACGTAACCTTTAAAGTTACGTCCTTTTTCTTGCGTGTATGTAGAGATTTCTATTAGCCTTTACCATCTTGGAACGCAGGGAATAATGGTATATAGATTAGCGGATTTTTATAGACTAAGATATACTAGATATATAAGAATATTCCGAAGATATTTTATTAAGGAGATATACAATGAAAAACGTCTTAATTGTTTCTGGCCATACAAATTTACAAGGTGATTCTTTTGCGAACAAAATCATTTTAGAGGATCTTCAAGTAAAGTTGTCTAATGCAACTTTTGATTTTCTTGATCAAGAATATCCCGATTTCAAAATTGATGTGTCAGTAGAACAGGCAAAAATGGAAGCCGCTGATATTATTGTATTGCAATTTCCTATCTTCTGGTACAGTATGCCAAGCCTTATGGCTAAATGGATGGAGGATACCTTCGTTCATGGTTGGTCTCACGGATTTACAGGAAAAGCCTTACATGGCAAAAAGTTATTGCTTTCCTTTACAACAGGTGCACCGGCAGATATGTATGTAGAAGGTGGTATTCAAATGTATCCTGTAGAGACTATGACTACTCGTTTCCAACAAATGGCTAATCTTTGTGGCTTAGTCTATGAAGGATATATTTACACTGGTGGTGTATCCTATGCTAGCCGTCCAGATGCAGAGAAAGTAAAAATTATGGAGGCTGCTTGTCATGAACATGCAGATCGTGTGATTACACGTTTGAAAGAATTATCTAAATAATTAGTTAAACAGTTAGCTATGGTATTAGTTGAATCGTTAGCTAAAGGTTTTATGTTATAGATTTAATATTCTTGTAGATTTCCCGGTAAAACAAATGGCCCATCTAATCAGATGAGCCATTTTTATTATTTATTTTTATTCTTACAGTTTCTACAGATTCCAGCAATCTCTAAGTGATGTTCCGTCACAGTAAATCCTGCTTCGCTGAGTTCTTTAGGCATTTCTACGACGGGGCAGGTATGGAGTGGTAGCATCGCACCACAGCTCGTACATACTGCATAGTGGCGGTGTGTATGAGGGGTGATTTCATAATATGCCATATCACTACCCATGAGCGTGGTACGTGTAACGATACCCTTAGTTTCTAATAGTTCAAGTGTACGGTAGATAGTAGACATCCAAGTAGTGCTACCGTCACCTAAGCGTTCTGCGATTTCAAGGGCTGTAATGGGTTTATCTGTAGTTGTTAATACAGACCAAATGGCTTCGCGCTGTTTGGTCTTTTTTATGCCTTCTGGCCAAGTTGTTGTATTCATAGCTCTCTTTCGATTCTATTTTAATACTAAACATGCTATACACCTGTATAGTTAAATGACTTATATGGCTAATAGAATATCAAATATGCTATCGCATTTGGTTAGATATATTTTTATATTTAACTAGTTATATTTTTTAATCTACTAGCTGTATTATTTGACTCTAACTAGTTATATTACTCTAACTAGCTATAATATTTATGCCTAAATATATAAATTATTGTTTTAGCTTATCTACTAAACTGAAAGCGTCGTATGATGGTGCGAATATTTTTAATGACTAACACTACCAGTAAAATACCTACCGACGTTAGGGACACGAAGCCACCAGGTGCTACGTTAAGGAAGTAGGATCCAAAAAGTCCGATAATCATGGCAAGTAAGCTAAATCCAATGGAGCATAATAAAGTTATTTTAAATCCTTTTTCTAATTGTAATGCAGATGCTACTGGTAAAGATCGGAAGAGCGTCGTGTAGGGAGAGAGTGT
>CAJZEE010000095.1 GCA_915066865.1 uncultured Veillonella sp. | reverse complement strand
GGTGTGCTCTTCCGATCTCCTTTTTATGATTTATATATTAGCTTTTATAGTAGTGTTGTATAATAAAGATGTATGACTATTTTCTTACAGATCAAGTGGTAAAGAATTTTGGTCAAAGATTAAAGAAGTAGGCTCGCCTAAAAGGGAGGCTTTAATAGGAAAGATATGATTAGAATAATAAATCTCCGCGTGGCTGTTACGGTTAAGTCGGATATCAAAAGTATTGTAGAAAAGAAATATCCCCCGTTACGTGGTGCTATCGAAACGATTCATGTTGTTCGACGTGCCGTAGATGCCCGTAAGAAGCCAAACATTGTTTTTGTATATACCCTATTCATTGAGGTTCATAATGAAGCTCAAGTCATGAAAAAGCTTGGTAAAGAAAAGGATGTATCTGTATTTGCTGCAGAAGATCCAGAACCTATCGTTTTGGGGGCTGTACCATTAGCACATCGTCCTGTTGTTATGGGCTTTGGCCCTGCGGGGATGCTTGCAGCCTTTTACTTAGCTCGTGAAGGCTATCGCCCAATCGTGCTTGAACGCGGTCAAGATGTAGATACACGTAGTCATGATGTAGAGACATTTTGGAAAAAGGGCATATTTAAGCCTGAGTCCAACGTACAATTTGGGGAAGGCGGCGCAGGAACTTTTTCCGATGGTAAGTTGACAACTCGCATTACCCATCCGCGGTTACATGAAATATCTAAATACTTTGTAGAGTTTGGTGCGCCTGAAGAAATTTTATATAAACATAAACCTCATGTAGGTACAGATAAATTGCGTACCATGGTAAAAGCCATGCGTGAGCGCATCATCGAATGGGGCGGTGAAGTCCGCTTTGGTTCTAAGGTAACGGATTTATTTATTGAAAATGACCGTATCGTAGGCGTTGAAGTTAATGGTAGTGAGCGTATTGATACGACTGTTGTTTTGTCTGGTGTAGGCCATAGTGCACGTGACACATATGAAATGCTTTATAAACGTAATGTGGAAATGACGGCAAAACCATTTGCTATCGGTGTTCGTATTGAGCATGATCAGGCTGTAATCGATGAGTCCCAATATGGTGTAGAACCATCTAGTTTGGGCCTCGGTGCAGCAGAATATTCTCTCGTATACCACGATAAAGAATCAGGCCGTACTGCATATAGCTTCTGTATGTGCCCAGGAGGTCAAGTAGTAGCATCTGCTTCTGAAGAGGGTGGCGTTGTCGTAAATGGCATGAGTTTATACGCTCGGGATAGCGGTGTTGCTAATAGTGCTATCGTAGTCAACGTAGGTCCAGATGACTTTGGTACTCATCCATTAGATGGCGTTTCATTTCAACGAGAATGGGAACGCAAAGCCTATGAGTTGGGCGGTTCTAACTTCCATGCGCCAGCACAAACTGTAGGGCAGTTTTTAGGACTTTCACAGGCACCTAGCGTACAAAATAGTATATATAGTTACGAGCCAGGTATTGTAAATTGCGATTTACATGATTGCTTGCCATCATTCGTCACATCCGTATTAGAGCGGGCCTTGCCATACTGGGGGCGTCGCATCCGAGGGTTTGATGATCCTGCGGTGTGTATGACAGGCGTTGAAACGCGTACCTCTGCGCCGCTCCGTATGGGACGCAATGAAGAGCGCATTTCTCCTACTGTAGGAGGTTTCTATCCTATGGGTGAGGGGGCTGGCTATGCAGGGGGAATTATGAGTGCTGCCCTTGATGGTGCGGAAACAGCCATTTTATGTATGGCAAAATACGCAAAACCTAATTAGTGGGGAATTATACTGATGAATTGAATTACAGTATAGATTCATACTATTTATGTAATATAGATGTGACTTTATAGTAGGTATGCTTTCTATATTATGATATAATACACAACAGTAATTATTGAAATGATACACACGGTAGATATATAGACTTGTGAAACTTTCACAAATCCTTAGAGGAGGATAATTATGGCTCGTTTATTTGGTACAGATGGTGTACGTGGTGTTGTTAATGAGTTTTTAACGCCGGAATTAGCCTATCATTTAGGTCGTGCGGCAGGAACGCATTTTGGTAAGAAAAAGGATCACCCTACGTTCTTGATTGGTCGCGATACACGGATTTCTGGTTCTATGCTTGAAAGTGCATTAGCAGCGGGCATTTGTTCTGTTGGCGGTAATGTAGTGATTGCAGGCGTTATCCCAACTCCAGCAGTAGCGTACCTTGTACGTCAACAAGGGTTTGATGCGGGTGCTGTTATTTCTGCATCTCACAATCCATATCCAGATAATGGCATTAAATTCTTTGATAGCAATGGCTATAAATTACCTGATGAAGTGGAAGATGAATTGGAAAAATATGTTCGTCAAAGTGCAGATAATGAATTAGCACGTCCTACAGGGGATGGTATAGGTAAAATTGAGTTTAATAGTAACTTGGCTCATTTATATGCTCACTTTGTACGTCACACAATCGATACGTCCCTTGAAGGGTTGACTATCGTTTATGATGGTGCCAATGGTGCCGCGTCTAGTGTAGGTCCAGAAATTTTGTCTGGACTAGGGGCTAAAGTCATCAATATTAATGTGAATCCAGATGGCTTGAACATCAATCATCACTGTGGTTCTACGCATATCGAAGGATTGCAAGTAGCTGTGCAACAACATAATGCAGACCTTGGTATTGCTAATGATGGCGATGCTGACCGCTGTTTATTGGTTGATGAAAAAGGTCAAGTCCTCGATGGCGATCAAATTATGTTGTTATGCGCTCTTAAGTTGAAAGAAGAAGGCAAACTTAAAGGTGATACTATAGTTGGTACCGTTATGAGTAATATCGGATTCCATAAAGCAGCAGAAGAACTTGGGATGAAAACGGTTTCCACTGCTGTTGGTGATCGGTATGTATTGGAATACATGCGTGAACATAATCTTTCCGTTGGTGGTGAACAATCTGGTCACGTAATCTTTTTAGATCACAATACCACTGGTGACGGTATGTTAACAGCTGTTCAAGTGGCGGCTCTTATGAAGGAGAAAAAGCAACCTCTTTCTGAGTTGGCCGGCATTATGACAAAATACCCACAAGTTCTTGTAAATGTTCGGGTCGCTACAAAAACTGGCTGGGAAGACAATGACCTTATCAAAGCTGCTATCGTAACAGCTGAAGGAGAGCTCGGTGACGAAGGTCGCGTCTTAGTACGTGCATCCGGGACAGAACCACTCATTCGTGTCATGGCTGAAGGACCTAACCAAGAAGAACTACAATCCCTGTGCCAAGAAATCGCTGATATTATCGGTAGAGAACAAGGGTTGGCGGAATAATCATAATGAATAACCTTTTTGTTTTGGGTTATTCTAAGCTTAGAGGGTGATATTATGAAAACAATAGGCTTAATTGGGGGAATGAGCTGGGAAAGTACGATTACGTATTACCAAGTTTTGAATGAAACTATTAAGCAAGTTTTGGGCGGCTTACATTCGGCAAAATGTATTTTATATAGCGTTGATTTTGAAGAAATAGAAAAGTGCCAGGCAAATGGCGATTGGGATAGAAGCGCTGAAATTTTATCCGATGCGGCTCAATCTCTTGAAAAGGCTGGTGCTGATTATATTGTTATATGCACGAATACAATGCATAAGGTAGCGGATGAAATAGAAAGACATATTCACATACCTCTTCTTCATATTGCGGAAATGACTGCAGTAGAGTTAGAAAAATCAGGTATTACAAAGGTAGGTCTACTCGGTACCAAGTACACGATGCAACAAGATTTTTATAAGTGTATCTTGGAAAATCGGGGGATTCATGTTGTTATCCCTAACGAAGATCAAGTTGAACTTGTGAATGATATTATATACAATGAATTGTGTTTAGGTGTTATTTCTAATGAATCTAAACAACAATACTTAGATATTATTGGTGATTTGGTAAAATCTGGTGTACAAGGTGTTATTTTAGGCTGTACTGAAATCGGACTACTTGTTAAACAGGATGATACAGATATACCGTTATTTGATACTACATTGATACATGCAAAAAATGCGGCGTTGATTTCTATTGGTAGAGCATAATATAGTTAGCTTTTATTATTGTTTAAATAACATAACCCTCTATTAGATATTTTTATTCATTTTTAGAATATCTAATAGAGGGTTGTTTTATGCAATTAGAACTAGCTAGAGACTAAAGGAAATCTTTTAGCATGGTTTGAATTTATATGAGGGGAGTTACTATAGGCACGTATATAGGAAGTAATTTGTGTTATTATAGCCATATAGTCTGAAATATATTCGATAGAAAAGGTGTAATATGAAGCTTGCTATAAAAGAGTATTGGGAAAATCTTAAAGCAGAATATGGAGCTACATATAACGCGTCTATATTTAGTGATTATGATATATTAAAGCAATGTACAGAGCGTTTTAGAACTTACTTACGTGTTTTGATGCATGAGTATCCGCATGATGTAGATGTGGTATGTGTTTTAGCAACTGTTGAACAGGTGTTGAGGCATGAAGAAAATTCAATACAACTATTGGAAGAGTTCCTCAGAAAATATACAGAAGAACTGAATGATACTGAAAAAGCAAGAGTTTATACTAATCTAGCCTTTTATCATAATGGGGAGATAGAGGAATATAACTATTTAGTAAAAGCTGAAAAGTTAAATTCTCCATATATAGAGACTTATAGAGGTTTGGCATTATATCATTTCTCATCTTATGAAAATAGTGGCTCAGTAGAAGCTTTAACGAAAAGTTTACATACCTTTGAAAAGGGGTTAACAGTAGCCAATGACTATGAAATGAATTTTGGTCGTGCTGTATGTTTATTTGATCTTAAGGAATATAATAAAGCAAAGACTAACTTTGAAGAGTTATTAAAAGACTACCCAAATAGAATGCGGTTATTGTTGTGTATAGCTTATTGCGATGTGTATTTAGGTAATAAAAAGCAAGCTCTCAATCGTTTGAAGCAAATTAAGATTGGAGTAGATTCAGCATATCATCTAGATAACGATGATATTAATGAGTTTGATATCATTGATGCCTATTATATATTAGATGAGTACGGTCTATTCTTAGAAGAATGTGAAAAGGCTAAAGAGCACTGTGATTTAAGTGATGGCCCTTACTACTTTGGTCTTTGGATTATGAATCAACATAACCGGTTCTATCATGAAGTGAACAAGCAACGAACAGAAATATTGGCATGCATTGAAAATGCAAAAATGGATGAAGACTTTAATAGCGCAGAAGAAAAGCAGGACTATATCAAAAGCTGGGAAGATGATTTAGAGAATCTAAATTTATTGGAACATAAAATTAAAGATGAAAACTACAAGCCTATGGTTGAATTAAAACTGTGGCCTATATATGGCTGCTATTTGATAGATTGTCTAACTCATAATTTTTAATCCGTTAACTATTGGCAGATGTATCTAAAGGCGATTTATATATTCAAGCTGATATACAAGTAAGTTTAATAAATTAAAAGCACTACTTTGAATTGTAATTAATGATATGTACCCCCTTTACCGGACAACCAGTAAAGGGGGTACATATCAGTATTCAGAGTAGTGCTTTTATAATTATTTATCAGCCACAACAAGTTTATATCCATTCAATTGAATGTTACTGCCGGTTGTGTCTTCGTTGCTCAAGGATTTTACATAGCTGTCGCCAGTGAGTATCCAATTGGAGTCTTTGCTGAGTTTCACAGTTACTTCTTTAGCCGTGTTGTCTGTGTTTACAGCACCTACAAGACTAGATCCATTTGTCATGTCTAGAGCGATGGTACTGATTGAATCAGCCATAATATTACCACTTAGTTCTTGGTTAGATGTGCAGAGTGTAAGGTGGCCGCCGTTTTCACCAGTTTTTCCCCAACGGGAGTCAGCAGATGCTTTCACTAGGGCAGAAGTGTTTGGCATAGAGATTGCATTGTTAGAAAGGTCTACTTCAGCAGTGGTGTTGTTTACATAGAGGAACGCACC
The DNA here is from genome assembly GCA_915066865.1 of uncultured Veillonella sp. Taxonomy (GTDB): domain Bacteria; phylum Bacillota; class Negativicutes; order Veillonellales; family Veillonellaceae; genus Veillonella. The sequence goes on along the minus strand of CAJZEE010000095.1, from coordinate 1,251 downwards.
TGTAGCGTGAGTTGTAAGTGTGTTATTTTCTGCTTTGAGTCGAGCAATGCCACTTTCAGCATCACCAGAGAAGCTTTGATATAGCATAAAACCATTGTCTTTGTAGCCAGTTACATTGGAGTTTGTAAGGGTAATGGAGTTCTTACCTTCTACAACGCCAATTTCACTATTATTAGCTATTCCGTTGACATTGTTTACCATAATATTACCCGTGGAGTAGATAACAGGACTGCCTTCGCCAGATGTGGTGAGTTTGGCTGCTTCTGCGGTGATTGTGCCTTCTCCGCGATCTGTAGCAAGTGTAGCGGAGTGAGCCCCTTCAGTAGTGATAGTTAGGTTTTTGCCATTTACAGTGCCTTTGTAAGTAGCATCTAAACCACGAGAGGAATCACTTTTTGTGTGAATATTAGTGTTTTCTACGTTGATAACCGTGCCTTCGCCAGTGGCAAAGACTGCATTAGAACCTTTAGAGTTAGATGTAATATTGCTACCCTTGATGTTGATTTGACTGCCGTCAATGCCGAGGACTACTGCATTTTGACCACGAAAATTGCTATTATCATCGCTTGTAGTGTTGCCAGTTTTATCGAAAACGCTATTTTCAATATCAATTACCGCTTTGTTTTTACCGATAAAAGCATTCTGATCGGCTGTTGTGTTTGTCATCGACTCATGAGCAATCGATTTGTTTTCTGTTACTATTGCTGTACCTGTGAAAGTATTGGGATTTACTTCCGGTTGAGGAGCCATGCTATTAGATCCTCCGTTAGGCATCTCCTCTGGAGGCACGCCGTTTGGCGCACCACTTGGGGGCATACCATTAGGTGCTCCTACAGGAGGTTGCCCTGTTGGTGGCGCACCATGAGGTGTACCGTTTGGATGTGTGCTTTCTTGTGTGGGCGATACTGTTTTAGTTTGTTCTGTTGTGGTTACAACTGCTATGTTAGTGTTAGGTTGAGTTTCTGCTGCTAAGGTTGGAATGATGGCTAACGTCGATAGGGCAGCGCCAAGTACTGCAGGTAATACCCAACGGCGTAACTTTCTATAGGGCAAACTATTTTTTCTATTTTTATGTTTCTTTTTAATCGTTGTTTTATTCATGATTAATATCTCCCAAATTATATACATACATTTTGAAAATACAACAAAATCTAATTGTGTAAAATTTAGAATGATAGAAGTATAATTTCTTACAATGAAAAGGACGTGAAGCATAGAAACAATCTTTTTTATTCCTTTTGAATTATCTGA
>CAJZEE010000094.1 GCA_915066865.1 uncultured Veillonella sp. | reverse complement strand
TGCTTTTGCCTTAGCTTCTGCATCGGCTTTTGCTTTCGCCTCAGCTTTTGCCTTAGCTTCCGCATCCGCTTTTGCTTTAGCCTCCGCCTCAGCTTTCACCTTGGCTTCCGCTTCAGCCTTTGCTTTAGCTTCTTGCTTTGCTTTTTCAATAGCTGCAGCCTTTGCTTTTGCCTCTTCTTCAGCTTGTTTTGCCGCAGCAGCTAACCGTTTTGCTTCAGCATCTGCTTTTAATTTAGCTGCTAAATCTAAAAAGTATTTAATTTCCTCTGGTGTATATTGAAGCATTGTTTTAAATGATGTATGTTGTAAACTTTTCATGATAACCTCTTATTTCAAACTATGTGTTTAACTACTTTTCTTGTAAATATTCGGCGGCAATAGCTGCCATCATTGTTATACTAGGTTCGAGGATGCTTTCATCGATGGTGAAAGCCTCATTATGTAAGGCCGGATTGCCTTCAAAGCCAGTGCCTAACCAAAGGAACGCACCTTTGATTTTATGAAGATAGGCGGAGAAGTCTTCTGCTGCCATAGATGGGAACTCAGGATGTACCACTGCGTCTTTACCAAGATATTTCTCTACAATGGATGTGGCATAATCAATGGCCTCTGGATTATTGATAGTTGCACCATGTCCCCTTTTATAATCCAAAGTACTTTCCGTTTTAAACAACACATCGAGGGCCTGTAAACTTTCACCTAATCGTCGTTCAATATAATCACGTTTCTCTGGTTCATAGGTACGACAAGTACCTTCAAGATACACATCGCCACAGCCCACATTGTATCGGTCACCACCATTAATCACTCCAATTGTGCATACAAGATTTTCCATCGGGTTAGTTTCACGAGCGACCATGGACTCCACATTTACAATCCAGTTCGCTGCGGCCACAATAGCATCAACCCCATTGTGAGGCTCCGCACCATGGGTTGATTTGCCCTTAATATGTACAAGGAAGTGGTCTGATGCAGCCATCAAATTACCTTTTTTTAGGCCTACCGCACCAACTGGAAGTTGAGGCCATACATGGAGACCATATATCTCGTCTACATCATCGAGGATACCACTATCGACAATACCTTGTGCTCCTGGGAATAAAGCTTCCTCTTCGGAAGGCTGGAATACAAGCTTTACAGTGCCGTGCAATTGATCTTTAATAGACTGTAAAATCGCTGCTGCACCAAGCAAGATTGCCATGTGGCTATCATGACCACAAGCATGCATAACGCCTTCATTTTGTGAAGCAAAGGGCAATCCTGTTATTTCATGTATGGGTAATGCATCCATATCGGCACGCAATGCAATAACAGGGCCTGTATGAGCACCTTCTATCTTACCGATAACGGCATAATCAGAAACATCGTTTACAAAAGGGATTCCTAGTTCACCAAGAACCTTTTGAATAAATAAAGATGTATTTTTTTCTTCACCAGATAACTCTGGATGGCTATGAATATGTCGGCGCCATTCCACAACTTGTTCTTTATATTGGGAGGCATATTTCTTAATTAAATCTTGTAATGTGTTCATTACTCTATCTCCTTTATACACTATATGTATATTTTATACATATTTTGTGTATTTTTATAATCTATACACGTATTATAATACTACACACCACAATTAGCAAGTATTTATACAAATCCATTGTATTTTTATTTGTTGTATTGTAAATCAATTTTACTCATAGATTCTTGCAACCTTTGATTAGAGAAAAATAGACAAAAAAAGACACCTTCCAAAAAAGGCGTCTTTTTCTTATTTTTCAATGACTGATTCGTCAAGCTGAGTACCATCAGGTAAAAATGATTTTACAATCAGCTTATTCGGTGTCACTGTCATAGACATATAATTATTTGTTTCAGGCTGAGGTGCTACATATACATCTAGAGGATGTTGCTTCCACTTAGGACGTCGTGCATCACCAGCTATCCCTGTAAGGATATATAGTGGACCAGATGGGTCTCGATCAAAGTTTCGTACATGGCCACGGTTGCGGTATGTATGTAAATGAGCAGATAAAACTAAGTCTACATTAAACTCATCGAAGATAGGCATAAATAATACGCCCTCATCATCGAAACCTACATCGCGACTTGCACCTGGTCGGTCAAAGGCATATCGGAATGGATCACGATGCATGAGGACTACAGTCCACTTTTTAGTATTAGCTGCTAAATCTTGACGTAGCCACTGAACCTCTACATCGTACAAATCAGGATGATGAGTATCATGATTATCCTCATGATTACTTTCATACAACATCGTATCTAATACAACGTAATGCACATCGCCAAAATCATAGGAATAATAACGGCGATTAAATATTTCATTCCCATTAGGCGGTACTGCGAAGTAATTCAAATATGCATAAGGCTCGCGCATTTTCCAATCTAATGTATACATCTCATGATTGCCTAAGGTCGTTGCTAACGGCACATTAGCACTCAATGGTCTGATGGAATTCAACCAAGTGCGCCATTGATAGTCTTGTTCCCCATTATCTACAAGGTCCCCCATGCTAATATACAGGGCTGTCCTTGGATTGCGATGTGCGGAATCCTTAACAATCTGCTCCCACGCAGAATAATCACCAGATTGAGAATCTGGATAGATAAGAACATCATACACACTGGAGCCAGCAGTTTCCAACGAATACCAATCACTGCGACGATCATTGCCATAACCAACGCGATATTCGTATTTAGTATTAGGCGTCAAACCAGTTACTGTACCCTCATGGATATAGGTGGTACTGCCATCATCGGTAAAAGCTTTGTCTGTAGCTCTTATCGTTTGAGTCGTATCGGATCCAACAAGACGATACTCTATTACCGCATCAGCTTCGCTGCTATCTGATTGCCACATAATAGTACGACTCATGCTATTATCTTGAGCTACAATTTGCCGAATATAACGACTTTCGGAATCGAGGAGTGGCTTAATTTCTTGTCCACTTACAACGGCGGCAGTTCTAGCTATGCGACTCTGTATGGCATCCTTATGGACATATCCACCTATAATTAATACAGCCAAAACAAAAATGGCTATAATTGTTTTTAACAGTTTACTTTTATTCATATAGTTCCTTTATGTAAATATCTATTAAGTACTAATATGAACACATTATAAAACTTAAACTTAACTTTAAGTCAAATAAGATTTTTCTATACTTATTCAACATCTACGTTTCTATATCTAGCAGAAATAAATCCCAACATATTTAATTGCGGTATATTCCATTCATTAGGTAAATAGATATCACAGGTAAGCTCATCCCCTAAAGAGTTATTGGCTATAAATTGATAGCGACCTAGTTCCTCATTGCTACCTACTCTTTCAATTTGATTTAAAGTAGTGTCACCCCAAAACCGACTAAATTCCTCCCATATAGTTTCCGCATCAACTTGAGATAACTCAACCTGTAATCTATATTTTACGCCAACCTTACAGCGTTTTTTTAAGCCCGTTTCGTCAGCACTACAAACCTTAGTGGAACCTTTATCAAAAGCCCATTCTAGACTATCTAATGATTGAACTTGAGTGGAAATGAGATTTTTAAAATTTGAAAGATCCGTAAGAAAATGTTTACATGCTACCTCAAATGTATCTAATCTATCTATATTGCTCAATTCACAATACCTCTATTAAAGAATTTACCTATTATTTTTCGTAATATTGTTTCATTTGTGTATAGCCATTAACAATGACTTCGATTTCACCCGTTCTAGGATGAAAGATAAGACCATGAATTGGCACGTCTTTAGGAATTAAAGGGTTCATACGCAATTCGTCCACTGTTTCTTCCACATTCTCTGCAGGATGTGTAAAGCCATCAGCCCAGCGTTCCATTTCTTTACGGACCATATGAATCGCTTCTGGTGCAATACCACGAGCCAACATTTTTTCTGTTAGATCTTTTGCTGTAGTTTTTGCCATACCACATTCGTGATGACCAATGATAAAGATTTCGTTAACGCCTAGCTCATAAATACAAACAAGTAAACTACGTACAACGCCATCAAAGGGACCTGTAATACAGTTACCTGCAGTCTTTACGATTTTCGCTTCACCGCGCCCAATATCCATGGAATCTTCTAAGAAGTTAACAAGACGTGTATCCATACATGTAACAATGGCCATCTCGCGACTTGGCATTTTACTACACTTTGTATCTGTATCTACATAACCTGTATTTTGATCTTCTACATATTCTCTATTGTGGGCTAAAATATCATCTAATAAACTCATGATACCTCCTATAGTTAAAGGTCTCGGCATACAACCAAGCTCTCTATATCAATAATGGTCGATATACATATTATATCATATTAAGTTGTACACGCTTTAAGCCACAAAAAATAGGCCTATTCAAATACATATATTATATATTTGAATAGACCTAAAACACTTTTAAAGTACACTTAAAATACACACCTTATCTATCAGGTGTGGATAAGGCTTCAATGGCAACGCTACCACCGCGCACGACTTCAATACGGTTCACGAACATATCTTTAAATAAGGCAATCATATCATTATTTTTAGATACAGTTTTTACACATTGAACAAGTACAGATTTACGATTATAATCCACAACTAACAAATCAAAGGTTTGGGCAATGCGGAAAATTTCTTGTTTGTCCGCTTCTTTACAGCTATTGACCTTGATAAATAGTAATTCTTTTTTCGTAATTCGCATGTCAGTAAAGTCGATAACTTTAATAATCTCCACACTGCGATTTAGTTGCTTAATAATTTGTTCGTACGTCAAATCATCACAAGTAAGATCAATAGTCATGCGAGACATGGTAGGGTCTTCAGTTTCCCCTACCGTCAATGTATCAAGATTATAATTTTTGCCTGCAAAGAGGCCTGAAATCTTAGCTAGTACACCGATTTGGTTTTCTACATACGCTGAAATACAGCGTTTTTTCATTTGTACTTCCATAGCCCCTCCTATTTTTTATCCTTCAACAACATATCACTTAAAGACTTACCTGCTGGTACCATTGGCAACACATTGAGCTCCGTTGGAATGATGAACTCGAGTAGGGTTGGACCATTTTTGAAAGTATCTGCCAATTGGAACCCTTTTTCGATGTCCTCTACCTTAGTAATACGCATTGCCTTTGCGCCATAAGCTTCCGCCAATTTCACAAAATCCGGTACATACTCAAACTCATCATTGTCGATTATGTCTCGCGTAACAATGGCACTTTCATCCATCATCAAGTTCGTACAAGCGTAACGTTTATCGTAAAATAATTGCTGCCATTGGCGTACATTTCCGAGGAAGCCATTATTTAAAATAATTAACGTCACAGGCAAACGGTAGTGCATAGCAGTGGCAAACTCTTGGATATTCATTTGCACGCCACCATCACCACAGATGGCAAAAACACGCTTATCTGGATTTCCCATTTGCGCACCTAATGCAGCAGGAAAACCATAGCCCATAGTCCCTAAGCCACCAGACGTCAACATTTGATATTGACCTTTCACATCAAGGAACTGGGTAGTCCACAATTGATTTTGACCCACATCGGTTGTAACAATAGGATGTTCATAGTGATGATTGATGTACTCGATAACAGTTTGAGGTGTTAACCCCTCTTCGTCAGCTTGAGTGACAGGACGCTCTGCCTTAAGTTGCTGTAATTGTTTTGGCCATTCGCCAAGGTCGTGAGGTTCAATATATTCTAAGATTTTTTCGATAGCCAATTTAGCATCTGCTACGATTGGAATATCAACCTTAATATTTTTAGAAATAGATGCCGCATCTACATCAATATGGATAATCTTACAATTTTGTGCAAAGGTACTTAGTTTACCGGTAATACGATCATTAAAGCGCGTACCAATAGAAATCATCACGTCACAGTCAGTTATAGCCACATTAGGGGCATAGCCACCGTGAATCCCTACATTACCAAGATACAATGGATGACGGCTATCAATAGCACCTTTTCCCATCAAGGTTGTTACAACAGGAATCCCTGTTTTTTCAACCAACTCCATCATAAGGTCATTGGCCCCACTAATACTTACCCCACCGCCTAATAGGAATAGAGGCCTTTTAGCTTTACTAATAATAGAACAGGCCTTTTTAACTTGACCTACGTGAACAGTGGTATTTGGTTTGTAACCGCGAATATTAATCTCTGTTGGATATTCATCTGACCCCATAGCCTTCTGAATATTCTTAGGAATATCTACTACAACAGGGCCTGGACGACCTGTGCGAGCAATGTAAAAGGCCTCTTTCAAAATACGACCTAAATCTTTACGGTCACGAACAGTAACGGCATATTTACAAATATTGCGGACGATGCCAACAGTATCTACCTCTTGAAAAGCATCATTGCCCATGAGGCCTAAATCAACTTGTCCAGTAATACAAACGAGGGGCACACTATCTGCATACGCTGTGGCAATACCAGTCACAAGATTTGTAGCACCAGGACCAGAGGTTACCATACACACCCCTACTTTACCAGTACTACGAGCATAGCCATCTGCAGCATGGGCCAATGCTTGCTCATGACGTGGCAAGATAACCTTTACCTTATCTTGCTTATATAATTCATCCATGATATCAATAGTAGCCGCCCCAGGATAGTTAAATAAAAACTCTACCTGCTCCTCTTGAAGGGCTTTTACCAAATACTGTGCGCCTGAAATCATAGGTATCTCCTTATTTATATAATGCATGCATATCGAATTCTCAATATTCACATCAGATATATCTAAAAAATTGAATATCTTATATAGATATGTTATACTCAGTAGTGTACCATATGTTGTGGTACATGAATATGTATAAAATCTCAAATTATAGAAATATATGTAGATTCTATTTTGAAAGGACTGACTATCATGAAAGAAATCTTAGGTTTCCATTTAAACGGTTGCCCTTATTGCGCCAATGCATTCCGTGCTATCGATGAACTCGTTGCAGAAAATCCTGCATACGCAGATATTCACATCAACTGGGTTGAAGATCAAGATGCTCATGAGCTCTTCAAAACTCACCCATATGAATACTATCCAAACTTGTGGTTCGACCTCGACAAACAATACGAGGCGCAACCTGGTGAAAGCTATGACCAAACAAAATCTTTAATCAAAGCTGTATTGGACAAAGCACTCGCGTAAAACGCTATATTTACAAATCATAACCACCCGTAGAACGGGTGGTTTGCTCTGACCCTATAAGGGTCTTTA
>CAJZEE010000093.1 GCA_915066865.1 uncultured Veillonella sp. | reverse complement strand
CTTGTGAGTTATGGAGAACATATAAGAATTCCTTCTTGATAGATAGTAAATTATTTAGTACTATAGATGTAATATTTTATATGTAATTATTGTATAAGGAGTGTGTCTAATGAGAAAATTTTTAGCATTAGCAGCTACTGTAATCCTTGGCGGCGCTTTATTAATCGCAGGCTGCGGTAACGACAACAAGCAAGCTGCTAGCGATGGTAAACAAGTATTAAAAATTGGGGCAACAGCAGTACCTCACGCAGAAATTTTGGAACAAGTTAAACCGATTTTAGCAAAAGATGGTATCGAATTAAAAATCACAGAATTCACTGATTACAACACACCTAACTTGGCTTTAGGGGACAAAGAAATTGATGCCAACTTCTTCCAACACGTACCTTACATGGAGGAATTCGCAAAAGCTCACAAACTTGACTTAGTATCTGCTGGTGGTGTTCACCTTGAGCCAATGGGTTTATACTCCCGTAAAATCAAAGATTTGAAGGATCTTCCAAAAGGCGCTAAAATCGCTATTCCTAATGACCCTACAAACGGTGGTCGTGCATTATTGTTGTTACAAAAGCAAGGTCTAATTACATTAAAAGACTCTACAAACATCTTATCTACCGTACAAGATATTACTGCGAACCCTAACGAATATCAATTCGTAGAATTAGAAGCAGCACAAGTACCTCGTTCCCTTGACGATGTAGCCTTAGCAGCTATCAACACTAACTTTGCATTAAACGCAGGTCTTAACCCTGGCAAAGATGCATTGGCGATTGAAACTAACGATTCCCCTTACGTTAATGTCGTAACTGTACTCAAAGGCAATGAAAATGATCCTCGCATCAAAAAATTGATGGCTGCACTTCATAGCCCTGAAATTATCAAATTCATCCAAGAGAAATACCAAGGTGCTATTGTTCCTGCATTTTAAGGTATACTAAAAAGAGACCACATAGGTGGTCTCTTTTTTACATATTATCGGCCCTAAATCTAAAAGGTAATAGTCCTTCTAAATCAACAACTGTATAGTCCCCTCTTAAATTCGCCATTATAATACGAGGTATTTCAAATTCAGAAATCACCTGACGGCAAGCACCACATGGAGCACAGGGTCCTTCCGTATCAGCAACTACAGCAAGGGCTTTAAATTTTGTTTGCCCTTCTGATACGGCCTTAAATATAGCAGTTCGCTCCGCACAATTAGTTAATCCATAAGAAGCATTCTCTATATTACACCCCTCATAGATGCTCCCATCCTCGCAAAGAAGGGCTGCGCCCACGCCAAAGTGTGAATAAGGACTATACGATGTCTCACGAGCTACAATAGCCCGATTGATGAGCCTTTGAATCTCTTTTTCTTTCATATTTTGCTCCTTACTCTACAATATCAAGTATAGTATCTACTACTTTAGGTGCAGTATTGCCAATAGTAATAGCCTCTAAATAGGTCTGAGCCGCATTATTGAGTAAGCTTTCATCAGAGGCATACAATGTAGCTATACTCTCACCCACAGTAACAGAATCTCCTGTTTTTTTGTGCATTACAATACCTGCACTATAGTCGATAGGACCATCTTTAACCGTGCGACCTGCCCCCAACATGACGGATGCAATGCCGCATTGTTCTGTATTCATATGGGTAATATAACCGTCTTGAGGCGACGTTACATCATAGGTAAACTTACCGATTTCCAATACTCGGTCATCATCGATAACTCGGCTATCTCCACCTTGGGCTTCAATCATTAAGCGTAATCGTTCAAGAGCGGTTCCAGAATCTAGTGCTTGTTGCACGCGATTAAGAGCAGCTTCGTAATCACAAATATGACTCAATATGAGCATATGAGCTGCCATGATAACGCATTCATGACTTAAGTCTTCTGGTCCATTACCTTTCAACGTATTAATAACCTCTCGAATCTCCAAAGCATTTCCAATAGCATGTCCTAGCGGTCGGTCCATATCCGTCAAAATAGCCTTAACTGAACGGCCATTTTCCTTTCCAATATCGACCATTGCTTTAGCCAATTCACGAGCATCCTCTATGTTTTTCATAAAGGCGCCACTACCAACCTTTACATCTAACAAAATTGCTTGTGCACCAGAAGCCAGTTTTTTGCTCATAACAGAGGATGCAATAAGAGGGATGCTATCAACAGTTCCCGTCACATCGCGCAAAGCATATAGCTTTTTATCAGCAGGTGCAAGCCCTTCCGACTGACCTATAACAGCAAGACCGATTTTATTAACTTGATCGATAAAAGCATCTTGCTCTAAAGATACCTTTAAATTTGGAATAGATTCCATCTTATCAATAGTGCCACCTGTATGACCAAGTCCACGTCCAGACATCTTAGCCACCTTGCCGCCACAAGCGGCTACGAGAGGCGCAATAATAAGTGTTGTCTTATCCCCTACACCACCTGTACTATGTTTATCTACGGTAATCCCATCAATATTCGACAAATCTACCATATTACCTGATTGAGCCATAGCCAAGGTCAAGGTTCCTAGTTCGCGAGCGTTCATACCATTAAAAACTATGGTCATCAAGAGCGCACTCACTTGATAATCAGGGATTTCCCCCTTTACATAGTCATCTATGACAAAGCGGATTTCCTTATCTGATAACGGCAAGTTCGCTCTTTTCTTCAGAATAATATCATACATACGCATAGTTACACCGCCATTCTAAGAAACCACCTAAGCATAGCCTAGGTGGTTTTTTATTATACTTCTTCGTTCAAGTGATTCTTTAGCAACTCTACAGCTGCACTGGCTCCAATTCGACTACAACCTTCTGCAATATAGGCTTTCATATCCGTAATAGAGCGAATACCACCTGCGGCCTTAATCTGTACATTAGAACCAATATGCTTTTTAAAGAGTCTAATATCTTCAAGGCTTGCACCGCCGCTACCAAATCCAGTAGATGTTTTAATATAGTCTGCACCACCATTTGTAATACATTTGCAAAGCGCTACCTTTTCAGAATCTGTAAGATAACAAGTTTCGATAATAACCTTTAAAATCTTATCGCCACAAGCCTCCTTAAGTGCTGCAATTTCGTTCGTTACCGCTTCAAAATCACCTTGCTTTACATCTCCAAGATTAATAACCATATCAATTTCAGAAGCGCCCTCTTCAATAGCCTGTTTCGTTTCGGCTACCTTTACCTCTGTTGTTTCATACCCTAAAGGAAAGCCAATAACGGTACATATGTTAAGTTCTGGATATGCTTCATGGGCAGATGCTACAAAGTCTGGAGGAATACAAACAGATGCAGTTTTATACCTTAAACCAGCCTCACAGACTTCTTTTATATCATCCCATGTAGCTGTAGGACGCAATAATGTATGATCTACATAAGCTAATAATTCTTTACCCAACATAGTACCTCTCCTTACTAAAAGAACGACATTTGCTCTGGTTCTGGCTCTTTATGTAATGCATCTTGAGCAGAGCGATTTTTATCATCAATGAATGGTTCTAACGGTACACCTGTAATCTTTAATAAATCTGGTAAGCTATTAACGCCTTTTAACTTAGCAGCTTCTAATACAACCTTTGCACAAGTCTCCGCATCATCCAGTGCATAGTGATGCTTAAACTCAACTCCAATGTATGCAGCCATTGTATTCAACTTATGATTAACTAAATCAGGCCATACAGCGCGTGAAAGCTTAACAGTGCATGCATAATCTATTTCTGGCCAAGGGATTTTATAATAATCTAAGGTAGCACGCAATACGTTCATATCGAATTTCGCATTATGAGCCACCATAATATTTCCTTTTAAATGATTTTCATAAATGGCATTCCACAACTGATCAAAGGTCTTTTCATGAAGAACATCCTTCGGCTGAATGCCATGGATTTCAATGCATTCATCATCGAAACTCATAAACGGGGGTTTAATGAGACTATAGGCTTTCTTTGCAATTTGTCCATCCTTTACGGTAATAACCGCCAAGGAGCACGCACTGTTTTTAAATTTATTAGCTGTTTCAAAGTCTAATGCAACAAAATCTAACATAGGACTCCTTTCAAAATCTATATATAAGAATTATATTCATTTTCTCTATTTATTATAGCATGAAATAGACTATAATCTACTGTTCAAAGGTGACCAATAATCACCTCATTTACACCAATTTTAATTGACAGATAGGCCCTCAGTATGTGAAAATTATTTAGATATGTATGTAGTATGGAGGTTGCAACATGGCAGATGACAGATTAATCGTTGCCCTTGACGTATCCACAATGGATGCAGTGAAAGAAATCGTATTATCCCTCGGTGATTCGGTTAGCTTTTACAAGGTCGGTATGGAGCTATTCTATGCCGAAGGAGCAAAAACAATTCGTTTTTTACAGGAGCAAAACAAACAGGTATTTCTTGATTTAAAATTGCACGACATTCCAAATACCGTAGCCCATGGCGTTTCTTCTTTAACACGTCTCGGTGCTAGTTTAATTACTCTACATGGTCAAGGTGGTCCTGTCATGATGAAAGCTGCTGTTGATGCAGCTCGTGAGAGTGGGGAGAAACTAGGCGTTGAACGGCCAAAATTATTAGCCATCACTGCTTTAACCAGTTTCGACGATGAATCTTGGACTGCTATCGGTGGTCAGCTACCAATTTCCGACCAAGTCATTCGCCTTGCAAAACTCGCTAAAGACTGTGGTATGGATGGTGTTGTATGTTCCGCATTAGAAGCTAAAATGATTCGCGAAGCATGTGGCGATGACTTTCTCATCGTTACCCCTGGTATTCGTCCTTCCTTTGCAACAACAGACGACCAAAAACGGGTTGCTACACCTGCTAGCGCATTACAAGATGGCGCATCTCGCCTCGTTATTGGTCGCCCTATTACACAAGCCGAAAACCCTCGCAAAGCGGTTCGTTTAATTATTGAAGAAATGGAGAAGGTATCCAAATGATGACAGAACAAGAAGTAAAACAATTACTGATCGACACTCAAGCTATTTTAGAAGGTCACTTCCTTTTGACATCTGGTCTCCACAGTCCAATGTATGTTGAAAAATTCAATGTATTACAACACCCAAAATATACTGAAAAACTTTGTAAAGAATTAGCTGAACGCTTCCGCAATCAAAATGTGGAACTTGTTATTGGACCTATGACTGGCGGCATCTTACTTGCTCATGAAGTAGGTAAAGCGCTTGGCACTCGTGCTATCTTCACAGAACGCGAAAAAGGCGTTATGACATTGCGTCGTGGCTTTAAAATCGAGCCAGGCACAAGGGTACTTATCGTTGAAGACATCGTAACTACTGGTGGTTCTGTACAAGAAGTAGTAAATGTTGTAAACCAATCCGGCGGTGAAATCGTAGGTGTAGGCCTTCTTGTTAACCGTTCTGGGGGTAAAGCAGAATTCGGTGTACCTCACGAAAAGGTACAAGCATTACTTAATCTTGAAGTTCCAACTTATAAACCTGAAGAATGCCCTCTTTGCAAAGACGGTGTAGCTATGACAGAACGTGGCTCTAAACATATCAAATAATTTTTTAACGACCTATATGCATGCATAAGTCGTTTTTCATTAGGAAGTTAATAAAATATTCTCAGCCCATCAAGTACTATCTAATATTTATAAATAGATACAAAAAGAGCTCCTTCGCTAAGGAGCTCTTTTTGTTTGTGTGTAGTTATTGTGTGTAAGAGAGAGATTCTGATACGAATGTATCACATATAGTGTGTGACTCTATGGTGGCCATGAATGCACTTTCATGACCACGTTCTCTATATCTTCTATATCTTATGAGAGAAATGAACTCATAAAGTATCGTTAGTTTTGTGTAGTTTGTGGTGCACCTTGATCAGTTTGTTGTTGTGGTGCATTGCCATTAGGTTGTTGAGGTGGTTGGCCTTGCATAGGCATTTGACCTTGCGGAGGCATTTGACCATTTGAGTGCATATGCTGACCATTATTTGGTCCCATACCATCTTGAGGCATCATTTGATTTTGACCATTTTGGTGCATATGTTGGCCATTATTTGGCCGCATACCATCTTGAGGCATCATATGATTATTTCCATCCATCATATGTTTATCCATATACTGATTAGGACCATCATGTCTATGTGGTTTTCTAAACTGTTGTTCATTCGTTTTCATCCATTCACCGAAATTAGGTAAATCATTAACGGCAAAAGATGTACATGCCCCAACAGCACAAATTACGGTTAAAATCGCTGTTATTATAATTCGTCTCATAGGACCTCCTTAATCTACATTGCGGAAGTAACGTTCACGCACACCGCGAAGCTCTGTACCAACAAAGACGCATGTAAGTCCACCAAATAAACCTACACCACCAAGTGCCACTAAAGTTACAATGGACAATACTGGAAATGCAGTAACATTCTCAAATGGTTGCCATGAGCTACCTAGTAAGAACAAGATAGCCGGTGTAATAATGAATATAAGAGCACCTACAATATAGGATAAGGCACTTCCAATAGAGAGCAAAGTCTTAGATGCTTTTTTAGCCATCCCCGGTAATTGAGGTAAAAGACGCTCTTTATAATCATCAAATCGTGCATAAATTTCCTGCATATTAACGGATTTACTTTCACTACCATCTTGATTCATTGTGTCTGTAATGATACCTGCATCTACGTAGGATGCATATATTTCCTCTGGAGTCCCTAAGGATTTAATGATCTCACTATCGGTAAGACCCTTTTCATAACCTACCGCAAAATGCTCTTCATAAACCTCTATAATACTCTCCACATCTGCAACACGCGCTTTTTTAAATATATTACGCAATGCATCCAAAAAGCTATTTTTGTTCATTATTATCGACTCCTTTCAACAGCATATTGATAACAACAGAAAAATCATCCCATTCTTGACGCATCTTGTTATATGCTGCACGGCCTTCGTTCGTGATATGATAGTATTTCCGTGATGGGCCTGTAGAAGACTCCTTTAAATACGTTTCAACATACTTTTCTTTTTTCAGTCTGTTAAACAATGGATATATCGTTCCTTCAGATATTTCAATATATTCTGAAATGGTGCTTACGATTTCGTATCCGTAGCGATCATTTTGTGTTAATAATGCTAGCACCAGCATGTCCATAACACCTTTTTTTAATTGAACTTGCATAGTTCCTCCCTTTTAGGCTGCGCTTGCCTGCCAATGTGAAAGCTCTCTTACGGTCACTATCATGTACTGACAAATACATAATAACATAAGGTACCTCGGAACGCAAGGTACCTTGTAAAAAAATATTGAAATTTAATATATTAGATCGGAAA
>CAJZEE010000092.1 GCA_915066865.1 uncultured Veillonella sp. | reverse complement strand
GCTCTTCCGATCTATCAACATTTTGAGCATTTTGTAAAAGTTGATCTTCATCCTTATAAGTAATACTGGCAATACTGGTAACCCCAGCTGGTAATAATAAGGTAGCTTTCATTTCATCTGTATAAGCAGACACGTAACGTGGAACCTCAGGTCTTGTGCCAACAAAACTCATATCCCCTAAAAGGATATTGATAAGCTGAGGCAATTCATCGAGGCGACAGCTGCGAAGCATATTTCCGACCTTAGTGACACGCATATCATTTTGCGACGTCACTTGTGCTCCTAAAGATTCTGCATTTTTTACCATAGTACGGAACTTGTAGATGCCAAAGGTACGACCGTACTGTGTCACTCGAGTTTGACGGAAAAAAACCTCTCCCGCACTATCTCGTTTAATCATGATGGCTAGTATCAAAAATACAGGACTTAATGTAATAAGCAGTCCCGCTGCCATTACGCGGTCAAAAATGCTTTTACAAAGAAGGCTTGTACGTCTTTGATTTAATATTTCAAAATAGGGACGAACCGCTTCACACTGTAGCTCTTGTGGTAGGTCATGAAAGTTCTTTACTAGCATTCGGTAATAATCCTTTTAAACTGTTCAATGATATATTGCACTTCTTCATCTGTAAGGAGCGTATGAAGTGGCAATGTAATTTCATTCTTAAATTGGTCATAAGCATTTGGATAGTCATCGATTGTAAAGCCTAAGTTTTTGTAAGCCGTATGCATTGGAATTGGCTTATAGTGAACATTCGTTGCAATGCCAGCCTCAGCCATAGCTTCTATAACCTTATTGCGATATTCCGCATCACGGCCATCTAAACGGACTAAATACAAGTGACCACTACTCTCATGCTCATCTGTATAATGGTTCAACAATGTAACAGGTAAATCCTTAAATGCTGTATCATAAGCTTCGATAAGTTCTTTACGACGTGCCAAAAGTTTTGGGTATCTTTCAAATTGAGCTAGCCCAATAGCCGCCATGATATCCGTCATATTACATTTATAATAGGTACCTTTAATATCATATTCCCAAGCACCTGCTTTTGTTTTTGCAAGAGCATCCTTATCTTGACCATGCAAAGATAGCAATTGGAATTGCTTGTAAATAGTTTCATCATCAATACCATCTATATGACGCCATGTAGCACAGCCGCCTTCAGCAGTAGTAAAATTTTTTACTGCATGGAAGGAAAAACTACTAAAGTCTGCAACATTACCTGTTGATACTCCTTTATAAGATGCACCAAAGGAATGAGCACAATCAGCCACAATAGGGATATGACCTAATGCTTTTTGAATATCATTAGCAGGTATAAAGAGAGATTTTTTTTCATCCACAATGGAGCGTAGTCGATCATAATCGCAAGGTACACCTGCAACATCAACAGGGATAATTGCTTTTGTTTTTGGTGTAATAGCGCGAGCGACTGCATCGTAATCCATTTCATAAGCATCTTTCTGTGTATCAACGAGTACTAAGGTAGCACCTACATGAACTACAGGACTCGCACTAGCTGTATAAGAATAAGCACTAGTTATGACTTCGTCTCCAGGTCCAATACCCAATACGCGAAGAGACATTTCAAGCGCTGCCGTAGCAGAGTTTAAACAAACGGATTTAGGTGTACCTAACTGATGAGCTATCTTTTTTTCTAATTCTTTAGTACGAGGACCCGTCGTAATCCACCCACTTTTTAAGGCTTCAACGACTTCATTGATTTCTAACTCTGTAATATCTGGAGGAGAAAAATTAATTCTCATATAAATCACCTCAATACTTTCTGTACCATATTGATACACTTGATTTATCACATAGAATATTGATTAAAGCAGTTATATTAAGCGTCAATTACCATAGATCCTAAAAGAGAAATACCTACTTGTGAAAGCCGTTTCTTAGCTTCAATCAAATCTTTTGGACTAGCTACTTCATTTTTAACAACTAACACAACACCATCTGATTTCTCTGCCAATACAACTGCATCTGTAACAGACAATACGGGTGGTGTATCGATGATAACCACATCATATTCATCACGTACATACTCAAAAATCGCAGGTAATTTGCTAGAATCTACAATATCAGATGGATATTCAACAACTTCACCCGCCGTAAGAACATCCAAATGAGGCACTACATTACGATGAATCGTCAAATCTTCATCCATCATCACCGCATTTGTAAGGCCCTTATTTTGTACATTAAAGGCTATATGTTGTGTTGGATTACGTAGATTACCATCTACTAGAAGAACTTTATTATTATTTTTAGATAAGGCTAATGCAGTATTAGCAGCCACCTCAGAAGTGCCTTCACCACTAGTGGCTGCAGTAATGCAAATAAGCTTACACTTATGTTGGTTACATACATATTGAAGATTGCTACGCAATGTACGGTATGCTTCCACAAGTGGTGTATCACCACGTTCATTAGAAATTAGTCTAATCATATTAACCTCTCACTTTGCGCAACAATGCTACGAAACGATTACTAGGCTCTTCGTATTCTACTTCTTTATGATTTGGAATCACGCCCAAGTTTTGAATGCCAAGGATGTCATTAATCTCTTGTACAGATTGGACTTTGCGATTACCAAAGAATTGGCCCAATATATAGAGGCAACCAAAGATGAGGCCTAAAATGGCAGAGCCTAATAAAATAAGAATCTTACGTGGTGCAATCGCCTTTTCTGGCAATGTTGGAGCATCTACGATTTGAACTTCATTCGGTACCATAACCTCTGCTACCTTCGCTTCTTCTAAGCGAGTAGATAACATTTGATAGATATCTTGTGCCACATCTACATCACGTTTTGCTTGGATATAACCGCGTTCTTTTTCAGGTAATCCCTTTATAGCTTCTTCGTTTGCTTTATCTAGCTCAGCTAATGTAGATTGTTTACCTTGAGCTACAGCTAAAGCGGCTTCATTTTTAAACTTATCCGCTAGCAAGCCTTGTTGTGCAGAGTTGCTTGAAGGTGCTTGTTGAGATGCAATGGCGTTGATTTCAGCATTTAGACCACTTTTAGCTTCTTCAATTTGTTGATTAATTTCTTTCATCGCAGGATGTTCATCAGTATATTTACCAATATAAGAAGCTTTACGAGATTCTAAATCTGCTAACTGACCCTTGTAGGCTTGAACCGTAGCACTATCAGCGATGCTTTTACCTGCAGAACCTAATTGCTCATTGATACTACCAAGTGCAGCTTGTGCCGTTTCTAAATCGAGTTGATTTTGAGCCTTCTCACGATCAATTAGAGTAATCTTATCAGTTAAGCCTTTCATCTGATCAGCTGTAGAGTACACCTTATTATCTACTTGGAATTGTTGCAATTTATTTTCTGCTTGCTCTAATTCAAATTTTGCAGTAACAACGCGTTTTTGTAAGAATTCACGAGTAGTTCGTTGTTCAACATGAGAAATTTCGGCAAGACGTTTCAAGAAGGTATCAATAAGTAATTGATTAGCTTCTTGTGCTTGCTCAGGGCTCTTACCAGTTACGCTTACTTGTAATAACTCGGTTTCTTTATACGGTTTAGTTTCAATGCGAGTTTTAACAAAATCTTCATATGTTGGCGCATTACCGGTACCTTCAGGATCTTCTATAGCAGTAATTACTGGCTCTACTACATTACGACTTTTTAAAATTTCTGCATCTGTGTTCATCAATTGACGAGACATAGAATCAGAATAGGCATTAGCACTAGATAATACAGAATTGCTCAAACCTTGAGCTTGTTTAATGCGCAACATCGATGTAGATTGATATGTAGATGGTGCAAGAAAGGCATACGCACCACCTAAAACCATACATGCTACCGTAATATTAATAATTTTACTGCGCTTTTTAATGAGGACTCTGCCTACCTCTTTTAAATCAATAATTTGTTCCACCCATATACCCCTTTCTGTAAAAGTATACAAACAACAGGGTCTCTCCCACTTAGAATATTAACTGTACCTAACCCTCTCAATAAAGGCACAATGTATCAAAATTAAAATAGTCTTATACATATATCGGGTAATAAATGTATCATCCACGACCTATACATTATGATTTGGATCGTATGTAGGAATGATATCCTGCAATACATTAATCACATCTATATCGGTTTTACATGTATCAAAGCGCTCTATTTCACGACTCAGCCATTCTTGATCAACATCTTCTAGAGCTGCTTCAAAAATTTTCTTATGCGTAGTAGTATTCGTACCTTCTCCGGCAGTTAATAGTTCTTCATATAACTTTTCACCTGGACGTAAGCCAGTAAATTCAATACGAATATCCTTATTAGGCTCAAAGCCAGAAAGGCGAATCATATTCTTAGCCAAATCGACAATTTTAACCGGTTCACCCATATCCAAAAGGAACACTTCTCCTCCATTCCCCATGGCACCAGCTTGAAGTACTAATTGACTGGCTTCAGGAATAGTCATGAAATAACGTGTCATTTCTGGATCTGTAACGGTTACAGGACCACCTGCTTCAATTTGTTTACGGAATAAAGGAATAACCGAACCACGGCTACCAAGTACATTACCAAAACGAACTGTTATAAACTTAGTATCATATGTGTGATTCATACCAAGTACAACTTTTTCAGCAACCCGTTTTGTAGCGCCCATAACGCTAGTTGGATTCACCGCTTTATCCGTGGAAATCATAACAAATCGATCTACCCCATGAGCTCCGGCTACATCCGCAACATTACGAGTACC
The DNA here is from genome assembly GCA_915066865.1 of uncultured Veillonella sp. Classification (GTDB taxonomy): domain Bacteria; phylum Bacillota; class Negativicutes; order Veillonellales; family Veillonellaceae; genus Veillonella. The sequence continues at coordinate 2,606 of CAJZEE010000092.1, read as the reverse complement.
ATAAATATTATTTAATACCGCAGCAATTGGCTGGATTTCCATAAGAGGCACATGTTTGTGAGCTGCCGCATGAAATACTACATCAGGATTATAGTTTTTGAAAATTTGTTCTAATTGATTCTTATCGCGAATATCTGCAATGATTGGAACCAAGGTATCTTGGGGCGCAATATTGCGCAATTCTTGATGAATAAGATAAATACTATTTTCACCATGACCTAGAAGCAATAGCTTTTTAGGCTTTACACGTAAAACTTGACGACAAATTTCAGAACCAATAGAGCCCCCTGCACCAGTAACTAAAACCACTTTATCCTTAAGATATGTTTCAACCTTGGACGTGTCGAGCTGAATCTCATCACGCTCCAACAAGTCCTCGATTGAAACAGGATGTAAATGAGATACAAGAACTTCATCATCAAGTAATTGATACATCCCCGGTAAAATATTGATTTTACATTTTAAGGGAGAACAGATTTCCATGATTTCTTGAATAATATCTCGCTTCACGGAAGGCATGGCAATAATAATTTCTTCTACCTTATATTTAGCAACTAATGCTGGAATATCTTCACGATTACCGAGAATTCTAAAACCATTCATAAGACGATTATGTTTAAACATGTCATCATCAACATAACCAATCACTCGACGAGAACGCTTATGATATCGTTCAATTTCACGAGCTATAGTTGCACCTGCATCACCGGCGCCTATGATCAATGTATTCACTTGGCCACTTTCACCATCATCCCCACTGCTATAGTGAAGTGCCACATAATGAAGCAACATACGTCCCATACCAACAGCACCTGTAGTAAGGAACCATGTAATAAAATAGATGGAACGTGGTAATGACTTACCAAATACAAACATAGAGGAATAGAATAAAGCCGTACCAATTGTAGTCGCTACAAATACTGCTAATACCTCTCGCATCCCTGCATAGCGCCAAATACGTGTATATAAATGCATTATCAAGAACATCAACATATACGAAATAAGTAATAACGGAAGTGCATTTACCATTTGATTAATATATTGAGGTTCTATGTGTCCATCAAATCGAATAAAAAGACTGATAAAAGCAACGATTACAATCGTCACAATATCGGTAATAAACAATATGGATGGTAATAAATATGAACGCAAAAAAACGCCCCCTTATATGATAGATATCGCCTTATCTTTAATCCTTACCTATTCGTGATACCATATAAGCCCCTGTTAAGATTGGAGCAATATCACGAGCAAAGTTGATACGACTATTCTTAGTTAAGTAAAGAATATCACCTTCACGCATGATGTAGTTTTCAGACATATCTCCTGTTTGTAAAATACGATTCAAATTGATAGGAATCGGTTTCTCTGGATTATCTTGATGAATCAAGTAAATTTTCTTCTTTGCTGTATCCCAGTTAAAACTACCTGCAGCCCCAATCGCATCAATAACTGTACTAGATTTAGTCAACGTATAGGCGCCAGGCTTGTTAATTTCACCAAATACATATACTCGAACACCGCCCAATTTCGATACATTTACTGTGATATCAGGATTAATGATATAACGAGACAAACCTTGCTGTAATTCAGCTGTAAATTCATCTACAGTTAAGCCATCTGCTTTTACAGCACCAACCATAGGAAACGATACATATCCATCTGGTCTGACGGTATACACAATGTCATTACCATTACGCGTACCAAGCTCTGCCTGCTGAACCACTTGAATATTCAGTTCATCGCCTTGACGCAGACGATATTCTTTATCAGAGCTAATTACAGATGCGCTAGTTTCCAATGGTGCATGGCCTTCCATTTGTACATTCTTAGCATTATAAGGCTGATTAGTATTTATATTAACTGGTGCAGCCATAGCCATTGTTGTAGTACATAAGAATGTAGCCATCATCATATACTGTTTCTTCTTCATACTTACCTCTTTTTTATTCAACTTATTTAATTCATCACTTAATTATTGATGTATCTTATATCTAAAAAATCAGTCATGCTATTTTATCATTTTTTTAAATATACTTCTACAAATCTAGTATCCTCCAGGTGAACTTCATAAAATCTTCAACAACGATTCCTTAAAAATACAGTATTTTCAATATATGTTCATTAATGATTATTTGCTTTTTTCATTCCTAATTCACTAGATTTATTATTGATTTTCTCAAAAATAATAAAAATTTTATAAACTCACTTCATTATCAGCTCACATAGTGCTCCTATTTATATCAGAATTAGTGATAAAAAATAAGGTGTATATACTAGAAATCTAGTATATACACCTTATTCAAAGTTTTTGACACTAATGATCGCTTTATATAATTACTTATTCAACACGACCGCCTAAATAAGCTTCCATAACACGAGGATTATGGCGAACTTCATCAGCAGATCCAGATAATACCATTTTACCAGTCTCCAAAACATACGCATAATCAGCAATCTTTAATGCTTGACGTACATTTTGTTCTACTAAAAGAACTGTTGTTCCATCGGCACTAATTTCTTTAATTGTTTCAAAGATCTCATTTACTACTAAAGGCGCAAGCCCCATAGATGGTAGATCGGAAGAGCACACGTCTCAACTCCAG
>CAJZEE010000091.1 GCA_915066865.1 uncultured Veillonella sp. | reverse complement strand
TATTTTCTATACCATCTAATAAATTCTATAGAAAAATATTAAAAGCTATTAATTTTATGCTATAATAAATATGTTAATTATTAAATTTCAACTTATATAGGAGGCTAATATGAATATTCGTATTGGTATCGTTGGTTACGGCAACTTAGCTCGTGGCGTAGAAGCATCTGTTCAGTTACAACCTGATATGGAGCTCATCGGCGTATTCTCTCGCCGTCAAGGTATTGAAACTGTATCTGGTGTACCTACTTACACGATGGAAGATATTCCTAACTTTAAAGGCAAAATCGATGTAATGGTTCTTTGCGGTGGTTCTGCAACAGATCTTATCGAACAAACACCAATGGTAACAAAATACTTTAACTGTATCGATTCCTTCGATACACATGCACGTATTCCTGAACACTTCGCTAATGTAGACAAAGTAGCTAAAGAGGCCAAAACTGCTACATTAATTTCTTGTGGTTGGGATCCAGGCATGTTCTCTTTGCAACGCGTTTACGCGGAGGCAATCTTGCCAAAAGGTAAATCCTACACATTCTGGGGCCGCGGTGTATCCCAAGGCCATTCCGATGCCATTCGCCGTATCGATGGTGTTCTTGACGCTCGTCAATACACTGTTCCTAAAGAACAATACCTAGAAGCTATCCGTAACGGCGAAACTCCAGATGTTGATGGCTATAAAGGTCACCTTCGTGAGTGCTACGTAGTAGCTGCTCCTGATGCAGACAAAGCTAAAATTGAAAACGAAATCAAAACTATGGAAAACTACTTCGTAGGTTACGAAACTGTAGTTAACTTCATTTCCCAAGAAGAACTTGATCGCGACCATAAAGGCATTCCACATGGTGGCTTCGTTCTTCGCTCTGGTGAAAGTACAAAAGGCACACGTCACGTTATCGAGTACTCTTTGAAACTTGACTCTAACCCTGAATTCACAGGCTCTGCACTTGTTGCTTACGCTCGTGGTCTCTACCGACTTGCTAAACACGGCGGCACAGGTTGCTATACAGTATTCGACATTCCACCAGCTTGGATTTCCACACAATCTGCTGAAGAATTAAGAGCACATTCTCTATAATAGAGCGAGGTCCTCATCGACTTAATAGATGAGGGCCTTTTTTATACCAAAAAATACTATCAGAAACTCTATTACCGGATATTTTCTACATATTTTAACTTTATAATATTCTTCTATATGTACATAAAAATTAGGAATTAGAAGTTTATTTTTTTTAATGCTAGGATAAGTTTATTTAATTTATATCCATCATGGAGGTGCCGTATGAAACTGAAAAATTTTATACACAATAGTCTTATAGCAGGATTATTAATATGTCCTCTACTATTTGCCGGTTGTACTAATTCTGTTGGTCCAAACGATAAACCCAACGATAATATAAAAGTCGTTACAGATTTAACCGGTACAGACGTATCTATGAAGAAAGAAATTAATCGTATCGCTATCGTCCCTATCCCTTGGGCCTCTATTGTATATGCAGTTGATGGTAGCGATAAAAAAATAGTAGGTATCCATCCATCAGCTAAAAAGTCATATGAAGCCAGTATATTTAAGACGTTAGCGCCTGATTTAGAAAATGTTAATTCATCATTTGTAGACAACAATTTCAATGTTAATTTTGAAGAAGTTGCTAAGTTAAAGCCTGATGTCGTCATCATTTGGGATTATCAACCAGAGGTAGCAAAAAAACTTAAAGAGCTAGGTATACCTGCTGTATCCATAAAGTATGGAACATTGGATGATATTCAAAACGGAATTCGTCTGTTAGGCAAGATTCTAGATAAACCAGAACAAGCTGAAGCCTTAATCTCATACCATAAAGATTCAGAAGCATATTTTAAACAAAAAAATGCTTCTGCGTTACCAAATAAGCCAAAAGTATTATATTTGCAAAATAAGAATCTAACTGTTGCAGGTAACGAATCAGTCAATCAACTCATGATTACTATGACAGGTGGTGAAAATGCCGCAAAAGATACAAAAGGTAGCTGGACTAAAGTCTCAATGGAAGAAATCATGACCTGGAATCCAGATATAATTATATTAAGCAACTTTGATTCTATTACACCTGATGATATTTATCAGGATAAGCTTGAAGGTCAAAATTGGAGTAACATAAAAGCTGTAAAAAACCATCGAGTTTATAAAGCACCTATGGGAATCTATCGTTGGGATGCACCTAATGTGGAAACACCATTAATGATGAAATGGATGGGACAACTCATTCAACCTGATACTTTTAATGACTATATATTACGTGACGATTTAAAACAGTTTTACAATACCTTCTACCATTACAGTCTCACGGATAGTGAAATTAATACCATCTTAAATATTTCTATAAATAACACTCCCACATTTTAACTAAGGAGTAATTATGAAATCTCAAAATAAATATCTAGTTATATTTTTCTGCCTTTTAGTATTTCTCGCTCTTACTGTATTAATATCCTTAATGACTGGGCGATATATGCTAATGCCCACACAAGTTATAAATATTTTATCAAACGGAAACTCTGCAACTGCATTTGATATGGAATCAGCCGTAATTTGGAATCTTCGTATTCCTCGAATTTTACTAAACATACTTGTCGGTGGAGCTCTTGCAATAGCTGGAACCGTTTTTCAAGGTATTTTCAGAAATCCATTAGTCAGTCCGGATATATTAGGTGTCAGTTCTGGTGCAGCCTTCGGCGCTGCACTGGGAATATTAATTTCCGGTATAAATATATACGCTACGGGATTTGCACTTATCTTTGGTATTGCCAGTGTTTGCCTCACATATAGTCTAGCTCGCCTAAGAAATCAAATCACATCATTATCACTGGTTTTATCAGGAATGATTGTTTCTGCTATTTTCGGAGCATTGATAGCTTTAATTAAATATATAGCTGATCCATATGACAAATTACCGGCAATCACATATTGGTTAATGGGTAGTTTTTCTACAGCTTCCTACGAAAATGTTTCACTCGTCTCTATTCCTATCATCTTTGGATGCGCTGTGCTATACTTTTTACGTTGGAAAATCAACATTCTCTCTATGGGAGATGAGGAAGCTACAGCACTTGGGGTGAACCCTTTTAAGTTACGCCTAATTATCATTGCTATGGCCACGTTAATAACTGCAGCCTGCGTAACTATCACAGGAATTATCGGTTGGGTAGGACTTGTCATTCCACATATTTGTCGCATGTTAATAGGTGTAGATCATCAGAAACTACTTCCTATCTCCATCATTGTCGGAGCTATTTTCATGATTATCGTGGATTTAATCGCACGCTCAGCTATTGCTGCAGAAATCCCAATAGGAATAATCACCGCCTTAGTAGGGGCCCCATTCTTTGCTTGTCTTTTTTACCGAACACGAGGTGATTGGAAATGATTTTTGAATTGAGAAACGGCTCATTTGCTTATAATAAAAAAGATTATATTTTCAAAGACATTTCTTTCACAATAAAATCAGGCGAAATATTGACTATTTTAGGCAGGAACGGGATTGGAAAAACAACATTAGTAAAATGTATCTCCCGTATACAGCAGTTACAAGAAGGCAACATATACATAAATAATCAACTAGTTAAACCCCATGATAATGCTCCTATTGGCTATGTTCCGCAAGCAAGAGAATTATCATTTCCTTATACGGTGGAAGAAATCGTATTAATGGGACGCAGTAGACATATTGGTATGTTTTCTGTACCTACAGATAAAGACTATGAAATAGTCCACTCTGTCCTAAAAAGAATAGGTATTTCCTCACTCGCTTCCAAAACAGCATCAAGCTTAAGTGGAGGTCAGTTGCAATTGGCATTTATTGCCAGAGCACTAGCGAGTGAACCACAACTGCTCATTATGGACGAACCAGAATCACATTTAGATTTTAAAAATCAGTATACCATGCTTTCACTTATTCGAAACATCGTAGATGAATCTAATCTTGCTTGCATTATGAACACACATTATCCTGATCATGCACTTCAAATATCTGATAAAACTTTAATGCTAAAACCTAATAACTATATTTTAGGTACCACCAAGAATACTATAACAGAAAATAATCTGAATGATTTCTTTGATGTTCGTACCAAAATCATTGTAGGAAAAGAGGATAATAAATCCTATTCAGGGTTTATAGTACTTGGCACTAAAGAATGATAAAGTTTTTTTACAATTATATATGATATTCATTTAATAAAATATTTAACGAAACTTACAGAACGTGCTTTCGATAATCTATAAATATAAAATAGTTACAATGCCACTAATTAAAAGAGACCATCTTAAGATGGTCTCTTTTTTGTCCTATAAGTCTATTTTTACTCTTACTTAATACCATCGTGTTAACGGCAATTCGTTCGTAACACCTTTTGTCATCAAAATTTGATGCAAGTCCATATTCCCGATGTAGAAACCTGCCGCACATCCACAAAGATACAGATCCCACATGCGTACGAATTCACTGCCTCGTTTCGCTTCTACTTGCTCACGGACGCCTTGGAAATTGTTATACCAATGCATTAAAGTCTTATAATAGTGATACCGTAAACTTTCAACATCGATGACATTCATATCATAGTCATAAGCGAGGCTGACCATTTCGCGAAGGGACGGCAAACATCCGCCCGGGAAGATATATTTACGAATCCAGGCACTTGTTTCCTTTTCAGATGGGTCACTGATGTAGTGGAGCAGGAACAACCCGCCGTCTTTAAGCATGTCCGATGCGTCCTCCATATACAGAGGAAAGTTAGGTCGCCCTACATGTTCAAGCATACCGATGCTGACAATGCGGCCAAAGGTGCGACCGGAAGCCGCTACATCTCGATAATCTATAAGTTCAATCTCAACTTGTCCTTCAAGGCCATATTCTTTAATGCGTTCCTGTCCTTTTTTCCATTGTTCTTCGGAAAGAGTACACCCATAGCCCTTAACCCCATATTTACGAGCCGCTTCAATGAGAAGGAATCCCCATCCGCAACCGATATCAAGTAAAGTCATCCCTTCTTTTAAATATAATTTATCAAGAATATGATGTACCTTTTGATATTGCGCATCTTTGAGACTATCATTCTCATGCTTAAAATACGCACAGGAATAGCTCATGGTTTCATCGAGCCACAATTTATAGAATTCATTACCTAAATCATAATGGGAAGATACTTGTTGTTTTTGATCTTTCTTTTTAAGACCCGCATTAAAGAGCGAGCTAAGTACCTTACGATTGATAGAGTCCTTACCTACATGACCAAGGACTACACAAAGGGCTTTAAACAAATCCCCTTCAATTTCGATATCTTTACGCATATACGCTTCACCGAGGGCGAGTTCTGCGGATATTAACAAGTCCTTCTTGGGAATATCGCGATTAACGATGACGGTAAACTCGGATTCTCCGTCACCGATTGTATATTCATTATCTCCAATTTTTACGGTAAAACAATGATCATTAAAGCATTCTAAATAATGGACTAAGAAACTATCAAATAGCTTGGAAAACATACTGAACTTCCTTTCCTATTAGCTTTCACTATATAGGTTTAAAAATATATACATTAACATGATTAGATACATTCCATACCCTTATTAATTTATATACCTATAAATTATATCAATATAGTTACGGCGAATAAAAATCTATATTAATCCTATATTTTAATATGAACTTATCACATTATTTAAGTAATATATTTAACTCTATTTATATTATAGCACTTTGAAATAATCTATTTTATATTTATAGAGTAACTCCATCCTATTAGTATGGTATAATATTTATTTGATAAGGTTTATAACAAACTATTACTATAAACTTTCACAAAGAACGAAATCAATTTGTTAATAAAAGGTGGTACCATGAGCACAAATTTAGAAGTAGGCATCGTAGGCCTTCCAAATGTTGGTAAAAGTACATTATTCAACGCTATCACAAAAGCGGGCGCTGAAGCTGCCAATTATCCATTCTGTACAATTGAACCTAACGTAGGTGTCGTTGACGTTCCAGATAATCGTTTAGCCGTATTGGCTGAAATGTTCGGGTCCAAACGCATCCTCCCTGCTGCTATGCGCTTCGTAGATATTGCTGGCCTCGTAGAAGGTGCATCCAAGGGCGAAGGTTTGGGTAATAAATTCCTTAGCCATATCCGCCAAGTAGACGCGATAGCACAAGTTATTCGTTGTTTCGATGACCCTAACATCACTCACGTTTCTGGCTCTATTGACCCAATCCGTGACATCGAAATCATAAATACTGAGCTCTGCCTTGCTGATCTTGAATCCGTAGAAAAACGAAAACAACGCATCGAAAAAATCGCCAAATCTGGCGATAAAGATGCTCGTGCTGAACTGCCATTATTGGAACGCATCATCGAAGGTTTAGGTGAAGCAAAACCCGTTCGTGCACAAGGTCTTGAAGAAGAAGAATTGGAAATGATCAAAGAGTTGACATTGCTTACAGCTAAACCATCTCTTTATGTAGCCAACATTTCCGAAGATGAAGTATCTGATTATTCTGCCAACGAATATGTAAAACGCGTAGAGGAATATGCGAAAAACGAAGGCGCTGGTATCGTTGTTGTGTCCGCACGTATCGAGTCCGAAATTGCAGAGTTATCCGAAGAAGAATCCGCTGCATTCCTTGAAGATCTTGGCCTTGAAGAGTCTGGCTTAACTAAACTTATCAAAGCAAGTTATGCTCTTTTAGGTCTCATCAACTACTTCACAGCTGGTGAAATGGAAGCTCGTGCATGGACAATCGTAAACGGTACAAAAGCTCCTCAGGCGGCTGGTAAAATCCACTCTGATATCGAAAAAGGCTTTATCCGTGCTGAAATCGTATCCTTCGATGACTTACAAGCTTGTGGTAGCCAAAACGCGGCTAAAGAAAAAGGTCTTGTACGCCTTGAAGGTAAAGAGTACGTTATGAAAGACGGCGATGTAACACACTTCCGCTTCAACGTATAAACAAATTTATATAACAAAAACCAGTAAATCCTATGATTTACTGGTTTTTTATTGCTATGATAGCCTGTTATTTAAAATTATTTATCGTCTTTATGGAGAACATTTTTGACGCCACTAATCGCACCGTCTACAGCATCTTTAACATCTTCAGCTGTTTTTTTGAGATCTTCAGCAACATCATGTGCAACGTCCTTAACTTTTGCAGCTGTATTTTCTACAACACCTTCTGCTTCCAATTTTTTGTCACCAGTTAATTTACCTGCATTTTCTTTTAATGCACCTTTAGCTTGGTTTAATTTATCGTCTAATGCCATTATTATGGATCCTTTCATGTAAAATCCTTTTAGCTATTTAGCTAT
>CAJZEE010000090.1 GCA_915066865.1 uncultured Veillonella sp. | reverse complement strand
AGTTGCTCTTCCGAGCTTATTAACTACTCATATTTTATCACAAAAAGCCGCCCCTATCGGGACGGCTTTTTATATACGATGTAAATGCATAGTACACTAAGTCTAAAAAAAATTAAAGTGCATGCATTACAATCCTATAAAATTGTCAGTACTGGATTTTACCACATACCAATCAACTTTATCCATACAGAGCCAAGCCCCATGAAGATAATTAAGTTGATTACAGATGTGAAGAAACCAAGTTTCCACCATGTATTTTGAGGAACATACCCAGTATTATAGATTACTGGAGATGGACCTGCAGCATAGTGAGTCAAAGACATACACAAGTTAGATGTGAATGCGATCATCAACAATGTCAACATTGGTGGTGCACCTGCAGAAATAGCGATTGCAGAGAACGCTACGAACATTGCAGAAATATGCGCTGTTAAAGATGCAAATACATAGTGAGCATATGTATTAACAAGAACAGCTACAACAAAGGCAATTACCCAAGAGCCTTCTGGAATATAACCACCAACTTGAACTGTAGCCCATTTGATAAAGCCCAATTTAGAAAGGAACCCGGCAAAGCCCATCAATGTCCCCATCCAAACCAAGGTATCCCAAGCACCTTTTTCACTCTTAACATCGTCCCAAATTAGAACGCCTGTAGCAAGTAAAATAGAAATACCTAAGAATGCAACAGTTGTAGCATCGAGTTTTGTGAATTGAGACGTAGCCCATAAAACTAATGCTAAAATAAATACGCCAAGCATTATCCATTCTTGGAAAGACATCTTTCCAAGACCTTTTAACTCTTCGCGAACCATTTGTTGAGCTTCATGAGCATCTTTAATTTCCGGTGGATACACTTTGTAAATAAAGTACGGCATAATAATCAATGCAATGATACCAGGAACGATAGCTGCCATAGCCCAGTCACCCCAAGTAATACCAATACCAAAGGATTGAAGTGCCAATGCAGCAACCAATGTATTACCAGCCATGGATGTTTGGAACATAGCAGATGTAATCGTATTTACTTGATAAATAGATTGCATCAAGAAAGAACCGATTTTACGAGGTCCATCTTGTGGTTCAGAACCAAAAGCTTTTGCTAAACTAGTTGTAATTGGCATGATTACACCGCCTACACGAGCTGTGTTAGATGGTGTTGCGGGAGCTAAAATCAAATCAGACAAAGCCAATGCATAGGCCAAACGCAAGGAACTACTACCAAAAGCAGAAATCAAATTATAAGCGATACGTTTACCCAAACCAGTTTTAATAAAGCCACGAGAGAATAAAAAAGCACCTACAATTAGCCAGATCGCAGAGTTAGCAAAACCTGAAATACCTTCACTAATCTTTAATGTACCTGTCAATGCAGCAACAGTAATAACAACGATAGATACACCACCAATCGGTAAGGGCTGAGTAATGAAGCCTACGATAGTAGCTACAAAGATTGCAAATAAATGCCATGACTGAGGAGTTAATCCCTCTGGAGTTGGAACAAACCACAGACCTAAACCAAAGGCTGCCGGAATGATCCAGTTCAATAGTTTTTTCATACACATACCTCCTACTTAGAAAAACATTAACATTCATCCAATAAAATGCCAGTACCCCCTATGGTATCATTTTAAGAAAAATAAAAATCTATACTAACTATGTTCAGTATTTCTGTAGTATGAGAATTAAAGATATAATTCTAGCTTCTTACCATAAATATAATATACTTCACGATAAAAAGATTTGATAAAAAGCTGTGCATTACTAAGTATGCACAGCTTTCATCATATGAATCCTATTCAGGTAGAGATACGTCCTCTAAATTTGTTTTTTCGATAGACTCAATATCACCTTTATCACAAAGGTCTGCAATAGTCGGATCAATTGGTAAACGGTTCAACAATAATAGACCATATTTTTGAAGGATTTCTTCGATGTGGCTTTCACCGAAAATTTGATAATCCTTACCGTTATCTGGGCAATGGAAATAAGAATAGTTTTCCACCACACCAATAATAGGCACTTGCATTAAGTCAGCCATTTTAACTGCTTTTTCAACAATCATGGATACCAAGTCTTGAGGAGATGTAACGATGATGATTCCATCCAATTTCAAGGATTGGTATACAGTAATCGCAACGTCACCTGTTCCTGGTGGCATATCAACGAATAAATAATCGATGTCTTTCCAAATAACATCTGTATAGAATTGTTTTACTACATTTCCTAAAATAGGACCACGCCATAAAACAGGATCTGTATCATTTTCCAAAAGAAGGTTTACAGACATAACGTCGATACCACCTTTGGATTTTACAGGATACATGCCGATTTCATCAGCATATGCTTTTTCCTTGATGCCGAACATCTTAGGAATAGAAGGACCTGTAATATCCGCATCGAGGATACCTACTTTGTAACCTTTACGCGCCATTGTAATGGCCATCAAGCTGGTAACGGAGGATTTACCTACGCCGCCTTTACCGGATACTACGCCAATTACATGTTTAACAGAACTAAGCTCGTGTAATTGAGCTGTAAGATCTTGAGGTTGTTGAGGCGCGCCACCACCGCACCCAGAAGATTGAGATGGGCATCCGCCACAATCACTGCTGCTACCGCAACCCATAGTAAACACCTACTTTCTTTGAGGCTATACCTCACATCTATATTAAAAACTTTTTTATATGGTAAACACAATGTATCTACGCTTACATTGTATCACGTTATATCAAAAATTATCAATATATTACTCACCACAAAATTCTTTAGTTAACCCGCCGAGAATTTCCATCCCCTTTTTAATTTCCTCTACTGTTGGCACCGTATAGCTCAAACGAAATGCATGTCCTTCTCCTGCCCCATCTGCTGCAAAGGCACCACATTTAATAATCCCTACATTGCGATCCATACAAGTTTCAAAGAATACATCACAATCTACATCCTCAGGCATCGTCATCCATGCAAACATACCACCTGTAGGTTGTGTCAAATGAACTTTAGAACTCGCATACTTTTCAAAAGCATTAAGTAAAGCCTCACATTTCATTTTATATACTTTTCGTACATTATCTAAATGAGCATCGTAATCAATGGTCTCCAGAACCTTTGCTACCACCTTTTGAGTTACTAATGGCATTTGACCGGCCGTATTATTTTTCAATGCTTGGATGGCTTCAATCACTTTAGCAGGACCAAATAGAAATCCTACTCGTAAGCCTGCAGATAAAGTCTTAGAGTAAGAACCTGCATACAGAACACGATCTTCGATATCAAATGATTTGAAAGTTGGAATATATTCGCCAGCAAAACGAATTTCACCATATGGATCATCTTCATAGATAAATAAATCATATTTAGATGCAATAGCATAAATCTCCTTACGTCGTTCTAAAGGCATAGTAATGCCTGTTGGATTCTGGAAGTTAGGAATTAGATAAATATATTTACCTTTACCAGATTGGACCGCTTTTTCTAATTCGCTTGGAATCATACCGTGCTCGTCAGTTTTAATACCTAATGCTTTACCACCCATGTTACGTACAGAATTGATTGCACTAGTGAAAGTGAATTCATCCATGTATACTTCATCGCCAGGTTCTAATACAGTAATCGGTACAAGACCTAAGAGTTGACCCGCCCCATTAGAGATGATAAGACCTTGTCCTTCCGGATTCATCTTATGTGTTTTTACAAGACGATCTAATGTCAATTCTGCTAATCGTGCATCACCTTGCATTGGTCCATATTGTAAAAGACTCATTGGATTAGAGTGAACCACTTCATCAAAAGCCTTTTCGATGATTTCTACAGGAATCGCTTCTGGTGCTGGATTACCGATACCAAAGCTGATAAAACCTTCTACACCTACGCCACGTTCGAATACTTCACGAATAAAATTTGGACCTTTTAAGGTTACGCGTTCAGGAAGAGAAAAGCTCATACTATCGCCTCTTTCATATATACTAAATTGAATAACATTTAATTAATTAGAAATTGTTAAGCATTAGGATCATGCTCTTGTTCAGCATTTTTCTTATTGATGTAGTTCTTATATACTTTCCAAAGAATAAAGTATACAACCCCTGCAACAACTACGATGATTCCTAAGCGCCCCATATTCTCTTGGAAGTTTACAATATCTGTACCGATAGCTACTTCAAGAGCTGTTGATGGGAATTTACCGATCAAGTTTGCCAATATATAATCTCTAGGTTTGATTTTACTAATGGCCCCTAAGGCTGTAATAACGCCAGACGGGAAGTACGGTAAGGATCGTGCAAATAACATGACCACAAAACCGTTTTTACCCGAAAAATCATCTACTTTCATTAACACGGTACTTTTAGCAATCAACTTGTCCGCTGTATCACGTAAGAAGTAACGCATAATGTAAAAACTGATGACCACACCAATCGTTTCAGCAAGCCAAGAGATAATAATCCCAGGCCACATACCAAATACCAAGCCATTAGCTGTAGATATAAAGATCGATGGTAAAAAGCCTACGGCATTAACAAAAATATCGAGGACCATACTCACCACCATGGCCATAGGACCAAAGCTTTGAATATACTCCGCTACCTCCTCCATAGAGCCACTCGTTGCCAAGTGCCACATAGTCGGATAAAACGTAGGATCTACTATATTTATGACAATTAATAAAACAATGAAACCAATACCTGCTATTAACTGTACCCAACCTTCACCAGAAGGTTTTAAATTTCTTTTACTCATATATACCTCGTATTAAAAAGACTAGCTTCATTATATCACGTATTCTATAGAACAGTTATAACTAGTTACATTTCTTTAATTTTAATCTGAATAGCAATTTTAATACTCTATTTATCTAATTTCTACCAGTTAAAACTATTGTTTTTAGATCATAAACATTCTATTTCCTAAGGTATTACCAGTTAAAATATATATAATTTCAATAGCATAATAATTAATTTTAGATGTATAATACTAGTATAATGAGAATATTCTTAGTGAAAGAAGGTATAATATGGTATCAGCAGGTCAAACAGCTACAGCAACAGTTATAGTAACTGAATCTAATATTGCAAAAACAATGAAGTCTGGTTCTTTAGAGGTCTTTGCTACACCAGCGATGTGTGCACGCACTTATGGAGGAAGCTGCACAAGCTGCAGTACAGCCATATTTAGAGGACGGTGAAGGCACAGTAGGTATCTCCCTATCTATTACTCATGAGGCCCCTACGCCTTTAGGCGCAACAGTAACAGCAAAAGCTACTGTAAGTGCTGTAGAAGGTCGTAAAATAACATTCGATATTGAAGCCTCTGATGGTGTTGGTATTATTGGTCGTGGCACACATGAACGATTTGTTATTAACAACGAAAAATTTATGGCTAAGGTGCATAGTAGAGCAAAATCTAACTAATAGTCTACTATTTTACTAATAGGTTTATTGCTAATATCTTATTTACTTTATTAAAATAATAAAATACAAAAAATGGCATCTATCAAATGATAGATGCCGTTTCTATTTACATATTAGTTTCTATTTACATATTAAATTATATAATCTACTAAAGGATTAGCAAATTTTAACTACCCAGCCTTCAGGAGCTTCGATTTCACCATGTTGAATGCCAAGTAATGTGTCATATAATTTTTTAGTGATAGGACCCATATCATCCATGCCAGCAGGTACATTAATAGTACCTTCTGGAGTATCGATTTGGCCTACTGGAGAAATAACAGCCGCTGTACCACAAAGACCAATTTCAGCAAAATCTTTTAATTCATCTTTACGAACAGGACGATTTTCTACAGTCATACCAAGGTAGTGTTCTGCTACATACATCAAAGAACGACGTGTAATAGATGGCAATATACTATCAGATTTAGGTGTAACTAATTTACCATCTTTAGTAATGAAGATGAAGTTAGCACCACCAGTTTCTTCTACATGTGTACGAGTAGCCGCATCAAGATACATATTTTCTGCATAGCCTTTGTTATGAGCATCAGTGATAGCATACAAACTCATAGCATAGTTCAAGCCAGCTTTAATATGCCCAGTACCATGAGGAGCTGCACGATCAAAATCAGTGATACGAATTTTGATTGGTTTAGCACCACCTTTGAAGTAAGGGCCTACTGGTGTTGTAAACACACGGAATTGATATTCATCAGCAGGTTTTACACCGATAACGGAGTTTGTACCCATCATGTAAGGGCGAATATAAAGGCTTGCACCATGACCATATGGAGGAACAAAGTCTTTATTTGCTTTTACAACTTCTTTTACAGCTTCGAGGAAACGATCTTCAGGTAATGTAGGCATTACAAGGCGTTCACAGGATTGATTCAAACGTTCTGCATTCAAATCTGGACGGAAGCATACGATATGACCATCTTTTGTGTAGTATGCTTTCAACCCTTCAAAGACAGTTTGAGCGTATTGGAATACTCCAGCACATTCATTAAGGACAACGTTAGCATCAGTAATTAAACCACCTTCGTCCCATTTACCATCTTTATATGTAGTCAAATAACGGTATTCGGTTTCTACATAACCAAAACCGAGATTATCCCAATCAATATTCTTGCTCATAACAATAACCTCCATTTATATTGATATACACTTAATCTTATCACTATCATCTTGTATTTTCAATAGATTCTATAGAGATGATAAATTATATATACAGATATAGTATCTATTAAGATATATCATCTATACATAGGTAACATATTAATAGATATGTATATTATCAAATAGGCCACCAGCTATACTATCATTGAATATAAAAATTGTTTCTTTACAGTATAGCTGCCGCCCTATTTATATTATAATAATTTCAGATATACATTATCCTATTTTACTAGGAGGTCCCTATTATGAACGAAAATAAACATTTTTTAATTCCTAATCCTAAAAGTATCATTTGTATTGGCCTTAACTACGCTGATCATATTGCTGAAACTAGTCTAGCTACACATGATTTTCCAGAAATCTTTATGAAAACATTAAATGCTCTTGCAGGTAATCATGATACAATTACCATTGAAGACGAAACTTTCCATTACGATTATGAAGGAGAATTAGTTATCATCATCGGTAAATCTGGTAAAAACATATCTCCTGAAAAGGCAATGGAACATATCTTAGGCTATACCATTGGCAATGACGTATCTGCCCGTACATTACAATTTAGAGGCTCTCAATGGATTCTTGGCAAATCGCTTGATCACTTTGCTCCTATTGGTCCTAATATTGTATCTCCTGATGATTTTGACTTTGAAGGTGCTACTATTACGACAGCAGTAAATGGTGAAATACGTCAACAAGCAAAGCTAGAACAAATGATTTTTAAGCCTTA
>CAJZEE010000089.1 GCA_915066865.1 uncultured Veillonella sp. | reverse complement strand
CTACACGACGCTCTTCCGATCTAGTATATATAAATAATAAAATCTAAAAAATTCCTATAGAAAGTATTCGATTTGCTTACAAATTGCGTTATAATTATTGTAGCATTAATATTTTTCAATGTCTTACATCACAGATATATTATATAGTGTAATTTTTTTTGTGAATGTGATGTAAAACACACATATTCTGAAATTAATAAGTTATAATAATCTTATATATACGAAAAAGTATATAGTATAGGTGCTTTTACTATAAATAGATTAGTATAACTAATGGATTTTGTTATAAAAGTACTGTGGAGTGATAATGGTATGGATCAAAATTTAATTAACCAATTGCTTGCTTTGCCGGGTGAGGAACTACATCTTAAAAAAGGTGATTTTCTCTTCCGTGAGGGGGACAAGGCAGAATACTTTTACGTAGTAGTAAAAGGTAGAATGAGCATTAAAAAGTTCGAAGCTAGCGGACACATTTTTGCGTTGCGTTTAGTAGGACCGAATAATGTAATTGGTGAGGTTCCGTTGTATGAGGAGAACACTAGAACATATGTGTTCAACGCCATTGCTCGGGAGGATTGCTCTGTTTACTGTATACGCTATGATGTGTTGGAAGGGGCTATTGCAAAAGACCATTCATTGGCCATTGCGATGATGAAAATCTACACTTTACATATGCGTCGTCAACAGGCAAAATACCGAGACTTGCTACTTTACGGCAAGAAGGGAGCATTCTATTCTACCTTGTTGCGCTTAGCCAATAGTTATGGTGTAAAGCGCGAGGATGGTATCTTTATTGATATTGCCCTAACAAATCAAGAGTTGGCTGAGTTTGCTGCCACATCAAGAGAAAGTTTAAATCGCATGTTAAGTGAGTTGCGTAAGTTAGGCTATGTAGCCTATGACAAACACCATCTAGTAATCTGTGATTTTGACGCTTTAATCGGATTACTTGATTTAGAGGTTGATGGTATCGACCCTAATATTAGTAATATCGAATAACAGGATTTTCTCCCTTGTGTTAGCACATCTAGCACAAGGGATTTTTTTGTAGTTTTGAAGGAGGACACGAGATGAGCTTGTTGTCTCAAAAGTTTAAGTTTCTTCGCAAGAAGGAAGTATCTCCAAGTGGTCATCAAATCACAGAAGATGGTGGTCGCGAGTGGGAAAATTTTTATCGTGACCGTTGGTCTTACGATAAAGTAGTCCGTACGACTCATGGTGTAAACTGTACTGGTTCTTGTAGCTGGAACATTTATGTTAAAAATGGTGTTGTAGCTTGGGAAAATCAAGCAACTGATTACCCTGAAACACCAGATGATATGCCGGATTACGAACCACGTGGGTGCCCTCGTGGTGCGACCTTCTCTTGGTATCTCTATAGCCCTTTGCGCGTAAAATATCCTTATGTACGTGGCGAATTGGCTGAGCTTTGGAGAGAAGCAAAGAAGAATGCTAAGAACCCAATTGAAGCTTGGAAATCTATCGTAGAAGATCCTGAAAAAGCGAAAAAATATAAGTCTGCCCGTGGTATGGGTGGCTTTGTGCGCTCCACATGGGATGAAGCAACAGAAATCACTGCAGCATCCTTACTATATACAGCAAAAACTTACGGTCCTGACCGCAACGCAGGATTCTCGGTAATTCCTGCGATGTCCATGTTGTCCTATGCAGCAGGGGCTCGTTTCCTTAACTTGATGGGTGGTACACCATTGTCCTTCTATGACTGGTATGCCGATTTGCCACCTTCCAGCCCTCAAGTTTGGGGTGAACAAACTGATACACCTGAATCTGGTGACTGGTATAATGCTGGTTACATCATGACTTGGGGTTCTAACGTACCGTTAACTCGTACGCCAGATGCTCACTTCTTGACAGAGGTTCGTTATAAAGGAACTAAAGTGGTATCCGTGTCTCCTGACTATGCGGAATCTACCACATCTTCCGATGCATGGCTCAATGTAAAAGCTGGCACCGATGCGGCGCTTGCTATGTCTATGGGTCACGTTATTTTAAAAGAATATTACATCGATAAAGAAACTCCATACTTTATAGAGTATGCAAAAGAGTTTACAGATATGCCATTCCTTGTACGCGTTGAAGAAATTAACGGCACGGTTCAACCAGGTCGTTTCTTGAATGCTAAGGACTTAGGTCGCCAAGAGGAAGGCGCTGACTTCCAAATGGTATTGATTGATGAATTGACAAATGAAATCGTTGTTCCTAATGGTACAATGGGTGAACGTCACACACATCCTGAAAAATGGAATTTACGTCTTGAAAATCGTGATACAGGGGCTAAAATCGATCCTCGTTTATCCGTATTTGATCAACGTGAAGATGTGACTGTTGTTAAATTACCGTACTTTGGCGATGAAGAACACGAAGGTATTATTGAACGCGCTATTCCAACTATTACAGTACAAACTGTTGATGGTCCTGTGAAAGTGACTACTGTATACGATCTTATTCTTGCTAACTATGGTATTGACCGTGGTATCGGTGGTGAGGTAGCGACAGCTTACACTGACGACACACCTTATACACCTACATGGCAAGAAAAAATCACTGGCGTAAAAGCAGATATTGCTATTGCTACAGCACGTGAGTTTGCAGATAATGCAGAAAAAACGAAAGGTCGTTCCATGATTATCATGGGCGGTGGTATCAACCACTGGTACCATGCCGATGTTATTTACCGCACTATTTTGAACCTTATCATGTTCTGTGGTACAGAAGGCGTTAACGGTGGTGGTTGGGCCCACTACGTAGGTCAAGAAAAACTTCGTCCTGTTGAAGGTTGGGGTGGTATCATGACTGCCAATGACTGGAGTAAGGCTCCTCGTTTGCAAAATGGTACATCTTGGTTCTACTTTGCTACAGAGCAATATCGTTCTGACTGCATCGATTTGGCAGATCGCGTATCTAAATTGGCTAAACCTCGCTATCGTCATCCTGGGGATTACAATGTATTAGCAGCTCGTTTAGGCTGGTTGCCATCTTATCCTACTTTCAATAAAGGTAGCCAAGAATTGATTAATGATGCTCGCGCAGCCGGTGCTAGTACAGAAGCAGAAATCAACCAATATGTAGCACAAGCCTTGAAAAATAAAGATTTACAATTCTGCGTAGAGGATCCTGCAGCTAAAGAAAACCACCCTCGCAACCTGTTTGTATGGCGTGCGAACCTTATCGGCTCCTCTTCTAAAGGTCATGAGTACTTCTTGAAACATTTATTAGGCACAAAAAATGCCGTATTGGAAGATGATGATGCTCCTACGCGTCCAGAAGAAATTAAATGGCGCGAAGCAGATGGTGCGGGTAAGCTTGATCTCTTAATTGATATCGACTTCCGTATGGCGTCTACAGGTTTATATTCTGATATCGTGTTCCCAGCGGCTACATGGTATGAAAAAGAAGACTTGTCTTCCACAGATATGCATCCATATGTACATGTATTCCAAGCTGCTGTTGATTGCGCATGGGAAACTAAATCCGACTGGGATACATTCCGTACCCTTGCAGAAACAGTATCTCGCGTAGCAAAAGAATCTGGCTTTACAGAATATGAAGATATTGTAGCTACTCCACTTGGCCATGATAGCCCAGGCGAAGTAGCGCAACCAGAAGGTAAAGTTCTTGATTGGAGTAAAGGCGAATGTGAACCAATCCCTGGTAAAACAATGCCGAACCTCGTTCATGTAAAACGCGATTACAGTCAGATCTTTGAAAAATACATTGCTTTAGGACCTAATATCGAAAATAAAATGGGTGCTCACGGTTTGGCGTGGGATGTATCTGACGAATATCAAACATTGTATGCTCAAAATGGTACGATTGATAATCCAGACTTCATTTCTCATGGCCGTCCAAGCATTTACGAATGTAAGGAAGCTTGTAATGTTGTATTAACATTATCTTCTTGTACAAATGGTAAATTAGCGGTTCGTTCTTGGAAAGCGATGGAAGAAAAAACAGGTCTTTCTGGGCTTGAAAAGAATGCAAAAGGTCGCGAACAAGAAAAAATTACCTTCGATGACATGGTTCGTCAACCACGCTTTATCATTAGCTCTGTAACAAGTACTGGTAAGAACGATAAAAACCGTCGTTATTCTCCATTTACAACATCTACAGAAGATAAGGTACCATTCCGTACTGTAACAGGTCGTCAATCGTTCTATTGTGATCATGAAATGATGCGTGACTATGGCGAAGCTATGGCATTGTACAAACCTGTATTGTCATATAAACCAGTACAAGGTGATTATAAACAAGAAGGTATTCCAGAAATTACATTGAAATACTTAACTCCACATAATAAGTGGTCTACACATAGTATGTACTTTGATAGCCAACAAATGTTGACATTATTCCGCGGTGGCCAAACAATTTGGCTCAACGAAGATGATGCAGCAGAAATTGGTGTTAAAGATAACGACTGGGTAGAAGCTTTCAATAAAAATGGTGTAGTTGCAGCTCGTGCAGTTGTATCTCCACGTATTCCTCGTGGCATTTCTTATATGCATCACTCCCAAGACCGTCACATCAACGTTCCTGGTACGCAAGTTAAGAAAGATCGTCGCGGTGGTACACACAATGCGCCAACTCATATTCACATGAAGCCGACACACATGATCGGCGGTTATGGTCAATTGAGCTATGGCTTTAACTACTATGGCCCAACTGGTAACCAACGTGATATGACAATTGTGGCTCGTAAATTGAAGGAGGTGGATTGGCTTGAAGATTAAAGCTCAAGTATCCATGGTCCTAAATTTGGACAAGTGTTTAGGCTGTCATACATGCTCTATTACTTGTAAAAATACATGGACGAACCGCGAAGGCGCGGAATATATGTACTTTAATAACGTGGAAACCCGCCCTGGCGTGGGTTACCCACGTAATTGGGAAAACCAAGAGAAATGGAAGGGTGGCTGGACTCTCGATAAAAGCGGTAATTTGGCGCTTTCCACAGGCTCTAAAGGCTCTCGATTGATGAAGTTGTTCTATCATCCAGAACAACCAGAAATTACGGATTACTTTGAACCTTGGACATACGATTATGAAACATTAATTCATACCGGTCGTAAAAATAATCAACCTGTAGCACGTCCTCGTTCTTTGTTAACAAAGCAAAAAATGGAAGTAACATGGGGCCCTAACTGGGATGATGATTTGGCTGGTGGTCATCATGCACGGGAAGATGTGAACTTGGCTAAGATGGGTGATGATATCGTATTTGACTACGAAGAAGTATTCATGCGTTATTTACCACGTCTTTGTAACCACTGTTTGAATCCTGCATGTGTAGCAGCATGTCCATCCGGTGCTATCTACAAGCGTGATGAAGATGGTGTTGTACTTGTTTCTCAAGATGTATGCCGCGGTTGGAGACATTGCGTTCCATCTTGCCCATACAAAAAAATCTTCTATAACTGGGAAACAAATAAAGCTGAAAAATGTGTATTCTGTTACCCTCGTTTGGAAAATGGCTTGCCTCAAATTTGCGCTGAAACATGTGTAGGTCGTATGCGCTATGTTGGTGTAGTCTTATACGATATGGACAAAGTTCAAGAAATGGCAGCTACGAAGGATGAACAAGAAATTTACCAAAATACAGTAGATTTGATCTTGGATCCTAATGACCCAGAGGTTATTAAAGCCGCTCGCGAAGCAGGTATCTCTGAAGCATTCTTGAAAGCAGCTAAAAAATCTCCTGTTTACAAGCTTGTAAAAGAATGGGGCGTTGCATTGCCATTGCATCCAGAGTATCGCACATTGCCAATGGTTTGGTATGTGCCACCGCTCAGCCCAATCTTACAACGTGTTACATCTGATGTTTACTTGCCTGATGCACATGAAATGCGCGTGCCTGTACAATACTTAGCTAATATGTTTACTGCTGGTAATACAGATATTTTAGCTCGTGTATTACAACGCATTCTCGATATGCGTGAATACATGCGCCGCCGTGAGACAGGTGATGAAGCAATCGCTCATGAAGTAGATCTTACAGAAGAGCAAATGTATGCTATGTACAAATTGTTAGCATTGTCTAAATATAATGATCGTTTTGTTATCCCATCCGATGTTAATGTATCTCGCGAAGGTCGCTTAGAAATGCAACACAATCGTGGTTTTGCATGCCCGACAGGGGGTTGCCATAATGGATGATGCACAAAAAATAGCTCTCATTGCTTCTTTTTTGCTTCGGTATCCAGATGAATCTTGGTACAATGAACTTGGTGAATGGAAAGAGGATACTTACTCTGTTGAGCATCCTCAGCTTCGCCAAGGATTGCTAGAGTTCTTTGATTACATTGAAGAAACGGATCGTAAGGCCTTTGAAGATCAATACGTACGTATCTTTGACTTCAGCCGTAATACGACGATGTACTTATCGACTTACGAATTGCAAGGTACAGGGGAACAAGCAGAGGAACTCGTTAAATATAAAGCCTTCTTCCTAGAAAATGGCTATGATTTACCAAAGGAGATGCCTGACTATATTCCAGCTATTTTAGAGTTATGTGCAGTTATCGAACCTGAAAAGGCTCGTGAAGTATATGATTATTGTAAACCAAAGCTAGAATATATTAGGGATCGATTGATCGAAGCAAAACTGACCTATGCATTCTTATTTGATATCATATTGTCGGTTGCAAATGGATTGGAGGACGGTGCACGATGAATCTATTTTTATGGGGCGCTTTGCCATATATTGCGTTTACCTTCTTAATCGTAGGCACACTTGTTCGTTTCTTCTACTTTGAAAGAAACTGGACTACAAAATCAAGTGAATTTTTAGAGAAAAAACAATTACGTATTGCCAATCCATTGTTCCACTTTGGTTTGCTATGCGTTATCGGCGGTCACGTAGTAGGTGTATTAGTACCTAAAACTTGGACTGCAGCTATGGGTATTAATGACCATATGTACCATGAAGGTGCATTGTATATGGGTGCTGTAGCGGGTATCATCTTTATCGTTGGTTTCTTGCTCTTGATGAAACGCCGCTTTACTGTACCTGCTATGAAAGTAAATACATCTGGCTTTGATAAATGGCTATATTTATTTTTAACATTGGCTATCTTTAGTGGTATGGCCGGTACATTACTTAATGCATCTGGCTTCTTTGATTACCGTGTATCCATCGGTCCATGGTTCCGTAGCTTACTATCCTTTATGCCGGATCCATCCTTGATGGAAGGTGTACCATTCATGTTTAAATTCCATATGTTGGCATGGATGGTGGTTGCTATTATCTTCCCATTCAGCCGTTTGGTACACTGCTTGAGTGTTCCACTCAACTATTTAACACGTCCGTTCATCGTATATCGTAAACGGGATCAAAAATAATTAGGATGATGATTAATTTGTATGCCTATATATAATAGGATTCATTAATCTATGGCCCCTTGTAGTGGTGAAAGCATATGCTCACAACTATGAGGGGCTTTTTATTTACCGATTCTGTATTAGTAGATTACAATGTATTCTCTGTAGAGAAAAAATTTATTCATTGTAATAAACTTAGAATTACTATAATAGGCATTTTAATTTAGAATT
>CAJZEE010000088.1 GCA_915066865.1 uncultured Veillonella sp. | reverse complement strand
CTGAATTTCACAGAAGGACTTAATGTGCTTATCGGTGAAAACGATTCAGGGAAAACAGCTATTATTGATGCTATAAAAATAGTATTAAAGACCCATAGCTATGAGTATATCAAGATTGAAGCAGACGATTTCTATAATAACTCTGATAGACTTAGGATAGAATTAAAGTTTAAAGGACTTTTGGATGAAGAAGCTAAGAATTTTACAGAATGGCTTACTTGGGAAGGACAAGGAGAAGAATCAACTCCTATTCTGAGAGTTTTTTATGATGTAAGAAGAAAAGATTATAAAATACTTCCTTCAGAAGTAAAAGCAGGTGCGGACACAGAAGGATATTCATTAACAGCTGAAGCACGGGAGTATCTAAAAGCTACTTATTTAAGACCTTTACGAGATGCTGAGAATGAATTAATCTCAAAAAGAAACTCAAGACTTTCTCAAATATTATTGGGAGACGATATTTTCAAGGAGAAAGACATACCCCATCCTCTTGTTGAAGAATTTAAAAATATTAATAGTTCTATAGAGGATTACTTTAAAGAGGGTGCAGAAGGAGCTGATATAAAGAAAAAAATAGATTTACATTAAGAAATAGTATATAATAGTACCAAGAAGTAGATTGATATTTTTTGATAAGGATCTGAGGAGTTAAAGATATGGTTGAAGTTTCTTACGAACGTTTAGCGACGATTTTTAAGGCATTAAGCGATGAAACAAGATTACACATCATCGATATGTTGTCTTGCAATGAATTATGTGCGGCCGATATTTTAGCGAGCTTCAATTTGTCTCAATCTACGTTGAGTTACCACATGAAAATCTTAATTGATGCAGGTGTAGTTAACTCTCAACGTAATGGTTTATGGACGCGTTACTCCATTAATGAAGCTACATTTGCGGATATTTTAGATATTCTCCCTCAATTATACAAAACTAAAGATGAGTGCATTTGCGCGCAAATTAAATACTGCCGCATTTCTGAGCACGAAAAAGAAGCGTAACAATGAGACGTTGGATTATGCATGTTGATATGGATGCATTCTTCGCGTCCATAGAACAACTGGATCATCCAGAGTATAAAGGCCACCCCGTAATCGTGGGTGGTCTTTCTTCACGTGGTGTGGTAGCTACCTGTTCCTATGAGGCCCGAAAATTTGGTGTTCACTCTGCGATGCCAATCTCGAGGGCTAAGAAACTCTGTCCTGATGGGATCTATGTATATCCTCGAATGGATCGCTATAAAGAGGTGTCGAACCAAATTTTTTTCATTATGAAAGAATTCACCCCTTATATTGAGCCTCTATCTATTGATGAAGCATTTCTTGAAGTGAGTGGCATGTCTACCATGTATAGTGGTCCTAAAGAGCTAGGACGAGCCATTAAAGATCGTGTATTTGAGAAAACAGGACTTATTATTTCTGCAGGCTTAGCACCCAATAAATTTCTTGCTAAATTGGCCTCTGATTTAGATAAACCCGATGGTCTTGTGGTCATCCCATACGGTCGTGAAAAAGAGGTGCTGGCTCCTTTGCCTATTAAACGTATTTGGGGTGTTGGTCCTCGGACAGAGAAAATTTTGAAAGCCGGTGGCTTTCACGTGATGCGTCATATTCAGTCTTTGCCTGATGAAAGCAGTTTAATTCCTCTCGTGGGAAATCAGGCAAAACGCATATGGGAACTGGCGAATGGTATCGATGATAGACCTGTTGAAACAGATCGCAAGATACAATCGATTGGAGCGGAGGAAACTTACGAAGAAGACCTCACCGATGGCCGTGCTATTGAATTAGAGTTTAGGTACTTTGCAAACCGTTTATCGAAACGGCTTCGGAGACGTACCCTTCATGGACATACTGTATCTATCAAGGTTCGGTATGATGATTTTACCACCGTATCACGGCAGAAGCGGCTAGATACACCGTCAGACCAGGAACATGTATTTTTCGAAACAGCATTGATTCTGTGGAATAAATTGATGCAGGATAAGACGAGTAAGCGGCCTAAAGAATCTAAGAAAGATACGGAACCGTTAGGGGCCACTACAAAGGTAAAGTCTACGAATTTTAAATGTAGTAGTTCTAAAGGGATTACCTGTATGGATCCGCCTGGCCCTATACGACTATTAGGTCTTACTGTGAGTGGTCTCGATGAGGAGGTTCCTATGCAGGATAGTCTCTTTGATTCCCCACAGGATGAAACAGAGGATAAGCTTGCTAGCGTGTTAGACTCCTTAGAGTCTAAATTTGGTGAGACTGCTGTTATGAGTGGTGCATTATGGCAGCGCTTTCACGGAGACAATGGAATACGCAGAAAACGGTCAGAGTTGAAAGCGGCCGTGGATGCACAGCTTGGTCAAGAGGATGGGGTATCTACTAAAGTTGATGCAGGCTCGACTAAAAAGGCTGATCGGTCTACAGTTACAGATATACAACCATCTATTGAAGGACCTAAAAAGACCGTCAAAAAGGACTTATAAAGTTTATATTGAATACTTTCGCTAATATAATTGTTCATGTTACAATATGAGTGTAGTGTTAATAAATTACCGCAAGAGAGGTATAGATATGAGTTTATTTCGTGTGGCCATCCATTATGGCGTAAACAGTAATGGTTTCTTGTCCTATGACACAGAAACAAAAACAGTGTCCGTAGATTTACCTGAACAAGAGTGGGTCGATAAGGTAATCGCTTACTTGAATAATGAACATGCTATTGAGCATGCTACAGGTCTTGATACGTATGAACGGTTGACCGTAAAACCATTAGAATCTTTGGATAACCTTAAGTTAGCTTTAACACGTATGTGGGAAGCAATCGACGTACAAGTTGACTGGAGTCGTCCAGCATAAATTGAATGAAAACACCTTGTGATCTACAAGTTAGTAGAAACAAGGTGTTTTTTGTTTTGCGTATTTTTATAGCTATATCTTAATAGGTTTTAAATATATAGCATTGAAATTCTCATTTTAAAATTATAAATGATATCGTGTATACAAGATTTATAAAGGTTTAGGGTTGTTATGTTAAAAAATTTGTGTTATTCTAATTACAGATTAATGGATAATAATTATCCGTTAATAATATTTATCTTAATTGAGATGTATAATCTAAAAAATTATGTAAAGTAAATTACTTTCATTTGGATCTCTAAGTAGGAGTTTGTAACATGAATAATGAAAAGAAACTAACAACAGCCTTTGGTGCTCCCGTACCAGATAATCGCAATTCTGCTACAGCAGGTAAACGTGGTCCTGTATTGATGCAAGATGTTTGGCTCATGGAGAAATTAGCTCATTTTGAGCGCGAAGTGATTCCTGAACGCCGTATGCATGCTAAAGGATCCGGTGCATTTGGTACTTTCACAGTAACCAATGACATTACAAAATATACGAAAGCAAAAATTTTCTCTGAAGTGGGCAAGCAAACGCCATTATTCGTGCGTTTCTCTACAGTTGCCGGTGAACGCGGTGCAGCCGATGCAGAGCGCGATATTCGTGGCTTTGCCGTAAAGTTCTATACGGAAGAAGGGAACTGGGACCTCGTAGGTAACAATACACCTGTATTCTTTATCCGCGATCCATTGCAATTCCCTGACTTGAACCGTGCTGTAAAACGGAATCCAAAAACAAATCTTCGCGATGCGACAGCAAACTGGGATTTCTGGACTAGTTTACCAGAAGCAATCCACCAAGTAACAATCGTTATGAGTGATCGTGGTATTCCTAAATCTTATCGCACAATGCATGGTTTCGGTAGTCATACATACAGCCTTATTAACGAAAACGATGAGCGCGTATGGGTTAAATTCCATTGGGTTTGCCAACAACCGATTGAAAATCTTTCCGACGCTGAGGCGGCTAATGTGGTAGCTAGTGACCGTGAAAGTCACCAACGTGACCTCTTTGAGGCTATTGAAAGAGGTGATTTCCCTAAATGGAAATTATGCATCCAAGTGATGACGGAAGAACAAGCTAACAATATGCCATACAATCCATTCGATTTAACAAAAGTATGGTATCATGACGAATTCCCATTGATTGAAGTCGGTGTGATGGAACTTAATCGCAATCCAGAAAACTATTTCCAAGATGTAGAACAGGCTGCATTTGCACCAACAACTATCATTCCAGGCGTATCTTTCTCTCCTGATAGAATGCTTCAAGGTCGTTTGTTCTCCTATGCCGATGCGCAACGCTATCGTCTAGGGGCAAATTATTATCAAATCCCTGTTAATGCCGCTAAATGCCCTGTAAATATCTATCATCGCGATGGTCAAGGTCGTATAGATGGAAACCATGGGTCAACAATTGGGTACGCACCAAATAGCTTTGGTGAATGGGCTGAACAACCAGAATTCAAAAATCCTCCTCTCGATGTATCTGGTCCAGCTTACCAATATGACTTCTATGAAGACGACTCTGACTTCTTTACACAACCAGGTAAATTGTTCCGCCTCATGAGCCCTGAAAAGCAACAAATCTTGTTTGAAAATACGGCAGCGGCTATGGACGGCGTACCTGACTTCATCAAAGAACGTCATGCAAAACATTGCTATCAATGTGATCCTGCTTATGGTGAAGGCGTTGCTAAAGCCTTGGGCATGAACATCGACTTTAGCGATGTAAAATAAAACTAATGATACTATTTAAACAATATTAAAATAGTTTATCTAAACAATACTAACGCGATAAAAGAACTTCCTTAAACTAACACGAAGCCCCTCCTTGCTATGTAGCTCATAGTAAGGAGGGGCTTTTGTTGTGGAGAGTGTATTTAAATATTACTAATCAAATTTTTTACTTGTTAAGTCTTGATACATAAGCTTAGCAATTTCATATTGTGGATCACCCGGTTGTAGCTGGTGTGTCGGTAGTTTAAATACAGTTTCAGCTATTTCACTTTTCTTGATATCAATGCCTTTTACATCTTCAGAACGACTTATGGAAATCGTATGTGTTGTTGGATTTATGAAGTACGCATTTACATCGATGCTGAAAGCTTTGTTTTCGTCTTTTCTCATGATTGTACGTAGAATCATGGCTGAAATAGCAGTAGTACCATCTTTTTCACCTAATAGCTGCTTAGATGTATAGTCCACATAATCTGCATAGACATAAATATCGCCGGGTTTGGCCTTGTCATAATCTTGTGTGTAGGCCTCTACTAAACGTAAATCGAGTTGTCTCCCAAATGGTTGAGAGAACATTTCGCTTTGTAATGCTCGTGTTTCATTAACAGGTGGATACATAGGTATTGCTTTTAAACCTTTTAACATATCTGAGCGAGTTTCATTTTTCCGTTTAGCACGACGTTTCGCACTGACCTTGTCTAAGCGTTCGCGCTCCTTTAACATGGCTTTTTCTTGTTCTTCTTTAGTTTTGTAGGTCTTTACGGATACAACACGGTTACCGGTCATAGTGACTGTCGAATAGACGGGCTTATCTTTAGTAGGTTTTCCCTTAGAAGCAGCAAGAGTAGATTGGACCATAGCTGGTGTTGCACTTTCAATAGATCTTTTTAGCTCTGGAAAATTGGAGTAATCCATATCAACCGTAGCAGTATCTGTGTTTTCAGTAGATTGTACAGGGGTAGCTGCATATGCAGATGATATAGCTAATACAGCTAATAGTGAACTGGCAATAATTGATCGTTTACATAGTTTCATTACATATACCTCTCTTTAGTAAGAAATCTCTAATACCATCAATAGCTGTATTATAGCATAGTTTTTGCATAGATAGATTTAAAACCGTACTTATTAACTCCTAAAAGAGCCTAAGCAACTACCTGAATCGAATCGATTTATGGTATGGTGCATAGGCTCTTTTTTACTTTCAGAAATATACAAATTTTAAAAGGATTTTAGTATAACTATGTAGAAATATATGATGTGTTGAATTTGCACGAAATGTTACATGTGAATAGGAGGCAGTTATGAAATCTAGTAGTTTGGCATGGTATGTGGCGGTAGCTTGCATGGGAGGAAGCCTTTGTGTTGGATCTGTAGTACAGGCGAATTCTCCAGCGACGGTGAAAGCAAATAACTCTGTTCCCGCAGCCATTGTAATGCAAGCCCAAGCAGCTCAGCCTGTTACTGTTACAGCAGCTAAGAATGATAAAGTTAGTGCTACAGCAAATCATACAGTAACTAATAATGCAGTAACTAATAATGTAGTAGCTAATGATGTAGCGGCACAGGAAGCCCTCAAGCAAAAACAACAGTACCAAGCCGAAACCGAAACGATGGGCTTGCTATGGATGCGCACCTCTGCAGAGTACAGAGCGTTGGCGTATCAAGGGTACAATGTGGCAATGAATGCCGTTAAGATGGCCGTTACTGATCCATCTCATCAAAGAAAACCTTTAGCTATCGTTCTTGATGCGGACGAAACTGTAGTGGATAATACCAAGTTGATGGGTGAAAGTATAGCAAACGGTAATGGTCGTTTTGATGCTCCTTGGTGGCGTCAAGCCGTGCATCAAGGAAAATCGCAAGCCATGCCTGGAGCCGTTGAATTTTTAAATGAAGTTCATAAACAAGGGGTAGAAATCTTCTATGTTTCAAATCGCTACGCACCTGTAAACCTTGACGTAACGATACAGAATTTTAAAGAACTAGGATTCCCATCTGTCGATAAAGACCATGTACTACTATTCGAAAAAGACTCTGATAAACAACCTCGCTTTGATATGATTGCTAAAAAATATTATGTCGTTGTATATATGGGCGATAACGCCGGTGATTTTCCTATTGGCACAAAAGGTAAGACCTTAGCTGAAAGAAATGCTATCATAGATGCTCATAAAGAGGACTTTGGTACTACCTTTGTCATATTCCCAAACCCTGCCTATGGATCCTGGGTAAGTTCTTTAGCAAAAGGCTATCAAAACCTAAGCCTAGAAGAACAAAAACAAGTGAATAACCAATACCTACAACAATAAGGACGCCTTGCGTATACTTTATTAAAAACGATATAATAAAGTATACATGCGTCTATAGCTCAACCGGAGAGAGCGTCAGTTTCCTAAACTGTAGGTTGGGGGTTCGATTCCCTCTAGGCGCACCAGAAGGATAGAGCAGCAGTTTCGCCTTAATACTCGTGAGAATCTATTAAGGTAGGGCCTTATGCCGAAATCAAAGGACACAATTTATTGTGTCCTTTTCCTCTTTTGAGTATATTAAATTATTTTGTTATCAAGAAAATAATAGAGTAATTAAGGCTATATGATAAAAAATATAATAAATTAATGAATAAAAATTAGAAAGTGTTGACATATAAGTAATACTGATATAATATGTAATTAGATTTTACCATAGCGAAAGGTTACAGAATCTACTAAAATAAGACTTTATGTCGAAATCACTACTTTTAAGTAGTTATTAACAATAGTATATGTAAATTGAGTTAGTAGTACATATTACTAATGTTTTTGTGTGAAATTTTGAGCACGGGTCTTATGATCTGTGCTCTTTTTGTTTATTGATTTATTATAGCGAAAGGCTACAAAAGTGCTTAACTTCGTTGTTGAGGTTTTAGTACTAGATCGGAAGAGCACACGTCTGAACTCCAA
>CAJZEE010000087.1 GCA_915066865.1 uncultured Veillonella sp. | reverse complement strand
ATACAAAATCTTTAACTCAATAATTTTAACTTCTATCTTATAATTTGTTTTTATTTATATCAATCATATAAAAACTTCAAAAATGCGATGAATATTCTGTATAATTCTGACATATATAGTAGATTTAAAAACCCTTCCTATGGTACTATTAACACTATAGAAAGCAAACGCCACATGATACCACATATGACGTGAACTGTATGTACAGTAAGGAGGTTTTTATAATGGGTATTAATCAAAAAACACTGCCAGGCATTTTGCTCTGTGCGGTCCTCGCTATTCCTTGTTGGCTATTAGGTCTTGAATTTCATCTAATCGGTAGTCCAATCTTTGCTATTATCCTAGGTATAATTATTGGCTCTGTATTCACATCTTGGAAGCGCGAAAAAACTGGCGCCGGCATTGGATTTACATCCAAGAAGATTTTACAATGGGCTGTTATTTTATTGGGCTTTGGCTTAAACATTACACAAATTTTACATGTAGGTTGGATTTCTTTACCTGTCATCATTTCAACCATCGCTACATCTTTAATCGTGTCCTATGTTATTTATCGCCTTACTCATATGGACTCTAATACAGCCGTACTTATCGGCGTAGGCTCCTCCATCTGTGGCGGTTCTGCCGTCGCTGCAGCTGCACCAGTTATCAAAGCTGAAGATCAAGACATTGCACAGGCTATCTCTGTTGTATTCTTCTTCAACGTCGTAGCTGCCTTTGTATTCCCTCCATTTGGCGATGCCATTGGCCTTTCCAATATGGGCTTTGGTCTATTTGCCGGTACTGCAGTAAACGATACATCCTCTGTAACAGCTACTGCTGCTGTATGGGATAGCATGAAAGGTACTGGTACACAAGTTCTAGAATATGCAACAATCGTTAAATTAACTCGTACCCTTGCAATTATTCCGATTTGTTTATGCCTTGCTAGTTACCAAGTATATAAAGCAAAACAAAATGCGGCTCAAACTGATGGTGGTAGTGTTAGTATCGCTAAAATTTTCCCTAAGTTTGTTCTCTACTTTGTAATTTGTTCTTTAATTACTACTGCATTATCCTATGCAAATATAGATATTCAATTCTTAAGCGTATTCAAAACTATTTCCAAATACTTTATTACAATGGCCATGGTAGCGATTGGCCTTAATACTAATATTGTGAAATTGATTAAATCCGGTGGCTCCGCTCTTGCATTAGGTGCTTGTTGCTGGATTGCTATCACTGCTGTAAGCCTTGTAACACAACATATGATCGATTTATGGTAGGAATATACACACTTTGTATAGTATGATATAATTGTATATAGTTAGAATAGTAATAACCCCTCCAGTAATGGAGGGGTTTCGTGCTACTATTCACCTTATTAGTACTTTATCATACTATAGTCAGGAGGGTTAATATGTACTTCTTACAAGGACTTCTTGTCGGCCTCGCTACGTTTGCCCCTGTTGGCATGCAAAACCTCTTCATTATTAATACGGCCTTGGTACAACCTGTTCGCCGTATTATATTGACGCTGATCATACTAGCGTTTTTTGACATGAGTTTAAGTGCTGCCGCCTTCTATGGTATTGGTACCGTTCTTGAAATGTGGCCACTCACAAAACTCATAGTTCTCATCTTTGGGGGACTCCTCATTGTATATATGGGTTTTAATATATTTAAAACTCAACCAGACATACGCAACGTAGACACGCATATTCCAATTAGGAAAATTATCGTCTCAGCCATCGCTGTATCATGGGGCAATCCACAAGCCATTCTAGATGCGACAATGATGCTCGGTGCTTTTCAGGCTAATATTCCAAAAGAAAACATCTACCACTTCTTCTCTGGTTTCTTGGTAATGACACCTATTTGGTTTGGATCTCTAGCTACCACAATGCATCTTCTAGCTAAAAAAATTAAGATTACTCATATGGCATGGATTAACCGTTTCTGTGGTTCGGTTCTCGTCATTTACGGTATCAAGCTATGTATTGATGGCCTCATGATGTTAAAAGACTTTTTGTAAGGCTATACTCATAGATACAAAAAAAATTTAAATTTCTAATACTATCATAACTATATAAGGAAAATACAAATAGACGATGTGCAGAAAAAGAAAAAAGTCGTTAGCAAATTGCTAACGGCTTTTTCATTTATAATCTCATTTATAATTTTTCAAGTACCTGCTGGAACATATCTCTGAGTGCTACAATATATGAATTATTTTGATTTCGTTGAGATATAAAGTAGTAGTGGCGTTCCATAGGTTTACCATGATTCATCAATACCTTACGTTCGATACCTGGCATAGGATCTGTTAAATATTTAAAACAATCTAATAGTAATAGCCCTTGCTGCCCTGCAACTAAGTAGCGTGCTTCTTCTAACGTACGAGCATAAGCAAATGCACCATTATAACCTATGGCTTTACGATAGTGTTCTTCTTCAGACAAGGTATATTTCCCACGACACAATAAAATAATTGGTAAATCATCGATATGCTTTAGTTCTACACAGTCTTCATTAGTATATCCTTGTGGTACCTCAATAGATGTAGTGGCTTTATCAATTAAATGACTTTCAAAATCATCAGATAAAATTTGCCATTGATCATTAAATACTACATCTACACGACGATCACTGAGCATGCCATATAGCTCTTCATGACTGCCGCTGTACATACGAATATCTAAATTTTTATAACGCTTTGCCATGTGAATCACCGTTTGCTGCAGAGCAATTCCACTGTAACGATTCAAATAACCAATGCGCAAACTCACACGTGCATCTGTACCGATACGCGTCGTTTCTACCTTAATATCATGAAACCGTTCTAATAGTTTTTTCCCAGATCGATATAAATATTGTCCTGCTGGTGTTAGATGAAAGCTTCGTTTTTCTCGAACCATTAGTTCAACACCAAGACTAGTTTCAAGAGCTTTTATTTGCTGAGATATAGCAGATTGAGATACATATTGCTCTGTTGCAGCTTGTGTAAAACTGTTGTTATCTACTACACACACAAAATACTCTAATTGTTTTAATAACATAACGATGCACTCTCATCTCTTTTATCGATTAGACAGACTAATATCTTTAAAACATTTCGCAACTTACCGCCCTCCACGCATTGGAGTTTGTCATACGTATCTTTTACATATTATCTATATATTATCTATATATTTTTTATATATTATCTATACATATTACTAATTATATGTAACTATATCTAACTGTGAAAGCTAGTCAGCTAAAATGATTTACTTTCACTAGGAATAATTAAACTACGATAAATAAATAGCGCCGCTACAAAGAATATAGCTGCTGTAGACCAAAAGACCGCCCCGTACCCAAAGGCGCGAGCAATCATGCCACTAAGGACAGGCCCCAATACATTTCCCATCATGGCCACACTAGACACCGCACCAAACACGATACCTCGTCGCTCAATAGGAACCGCCTTGGATATGAGCGTATTGGCAATCGGTGTAATAAAACCCATGAAGAATCCTGCAATGGCACGGAATATTCCAAGGCCCCATATACTAGGCATTATATATTGAAGTATAAACAAAGTTCCTACAGCCCATGTAGCAGTAAAAACAATACGAGGCATGGTTAAACGTTCTGTTATCTTACCAATGGAGATTGAAGCTAAAGCACTAAACAAACCGGCGCCAAAGATGATTATACCAACAATAGTGGCTACAAACTCATCATTCATATGCATATAGTGCTTAATGTATAGTGGTAAAATGGGACCAATACCAGTAATACCAAAATTACATAAGAACAATAGCCCTACCAAGAGGCGAACTCGAGGTATGACCAAAAAGGATTTAATTAGAGACAGCTGCGACTCTCTAGCATCTACCTTATGCTCAAACTGTAGATTAGGCATGAATAGATAAATTCCCAACATACAAAGCCCTGTTAAGGCTGAGAACATAACAAATGGTGCACGATAACCTAATAAGTCCGCCACCAAACCACCCATGAGTGGTCCAAAAACAAGACCCATAACCATGGAGGCTTGATATAAGCCCATTGCCCAAGGTACCTTATTTTCAGGGGTTACGAGAATAATAATAGCCAATCCTATTGGAACATAGCCCCCTACCACACCTTGCAATATACGTAACATTAATAACTGCCATGGTGTTTGTGTAAAAGTACAGGCACCAACAGTCACCATCAGGGTAAACAAGATGAACATCATTACCTTACGCGGACCAAGCTGATTAGCCTTACGCGACCAATAGGGTGCACTAAGAGCCACCATACAAGGCGTTACACCTGATACAAGGCCTGCCCACATGGCGGCTTCTCCTGGATCATGAAGACCTAGCTCAGCTAAAAATAACGGAAGAAAGGATAATACACCAATAATTGTTATACCCCCACCAACCTGTATAGTACAGATTAGGTATATAATTCGTTTCCAAGAAGAATCCATAATATCCTTCTTTCTTATTTGAAATTACCTATAAAGGTAGTAATATACATATCGATATGAGCTAAAGAATACTATAATACAAAAGAAATGTTTATAGAACAGATTTTTATTCTTACCTCAAAAGAATGTAACAGCATATATTTACATAAATCCATAGAATATATACTTATAATTCTATTGTATCGCAAACAACCTAAAAAGACCATCGCTTATACCCATAAGGGTCAGCGATGGTCCTTTTTATCGTGTGATTCTTCTACTTTTACCAAAGAAAGAGATGCCTACGATATATTATTTTTGTTTGAACATCCAATAAATATAGTAAATAACAAGCGCATAAGTCACTACGTCAAATACAGGTAAGAATGGCACCATTTTAGATAAACGTCCAAATCCATGAACATGGATATTTGCCGCAATAATAGCAACAAGATTCAAGCGATGAATCCAGATTGCTTTTTTACGAGATACAGATTTTGCCATATTCCCTACCCAAGGTGTTAAGTATAATACCGCAAAGATAAGAGCAATAAACATAGCCACAAGGGAGATATAACCTCCCCAGAAGCCTAAAAAGGATTTCAAAGCTTTCAAGAAGTATACATACCAGTGTGCACATACGAGAACCACACTAACAATACCTACGATACGATGAATTTCAAACATTTCTTTTGGATTGTATCGTTTGATAAACCATTTTGGTTTTGTTGCAATGTATGTTAATACAAGCCATGCCACATAAGGAATAAGGCCTAAGTGAACCTTCCAATTTCCGAATGGTCTACCACCTGTTACATAACCATATTCCACCATCCCCATAAATATTAAGGATAAAACTGCAATCCAAATTAAAATATGGTATTTACTCTTAAACTGTTTTTTTACAACTTCTGCCATAATAAACCTCTCTATGTCTTATAGGATCTACAAGTATACATCTAGTTTGGCCTAATGTAGCATGCTAATAAAACACCCTCACCCTATAGCATTCTACCTAGAACTAATTACTGATTAAATTAGAATTTAAAGTTAAGATCCGCACGATAGTAATCATTTACACGATTACCCTCTTGTGTTTTAGCATTGAAACCGTAGTATGCATTAATGCCGATATTTTTCTCTGGTGCGTAGGATGCACCTAATTGCCATGCTTTATAACCTTCATACCGTGTTTTCTTTAATAAATCATTAGATTCATATTTTTGTGTTTTAAATACAGGTGCATTCTTAGCTTGATCAAAGTAATCTAATCGGATAGCCCAAGAGTTCTTCTTATTAATTTTATAGTCGCCCCATTTAACGCCAACGTTCCAAATATCGGAATCACTCAAGCCAGATGCTTTTACCCACTCGCCATCAATACCAAATTTACCAATATTATACTTAGCATTAAATCCATATACATTATCGAATTCGTTATTTTTCTTGCCATTACCCATACGTACATTTGTTGTACCTACATGAGCAAACATACCACCAAAACCAAAGCGATCATTAACAGCTACATTAGCATTGATAAGACCTACATCACCATTATCAGCTTTACTAGTCTTAGCAAAACGACCTGCTGTCATGTAACCATAAGCGCCATTTAATGTAACTTTATCACCAAGCTTAGCTGTAGCGCCTACCCCATCAAAGTTAGAGCTATAAATCAAGCCACCACCAAATTTTTGAGTATAGCGACCCGCATCGACCACAACATTTTTACCGAATTTGTGCTCTACATATGCTAAATCCCAATTAGCTTGTGCCTCTTTAGAGCTATCACCTAGTTCAATAGAGCCTGTTGTAATACGTGCTTTAACAGATGTATTTTTATTAACCTTTGCATCAAGACCTAAACGTACACGAGCTGTGATTTTATCTTCGTAATCATAACCATCGATACCCTCTTTACCGATATAGTTGATACGAGCATCACCAGTAACTTTGACATTGCCTACTTGATCTTCCAATTTAGCTACACGCACACCGAGTGTATTCAATTCATTGGAAAATTCATCAGCCAAGCGATTTAACATAGCTTGTTGTTCCGCATTTGCACGATCTTGATTAGCCATGCCTTTCGCAATCATTTGAGCCATTTCATAACGCGTAATATTATTTTGCCCTTTGAAAGTACCATCAGGATATCCATTGATAATACCAGCTGTAGCCAATTGATCTACTGCTTGATAAGCCCAGCTATCAGAAGGGACATCGGAAAATGGGTTAACAGCAAAAGCTGTAGCCACACCCATCATGGCAGCCACTGCAAAAGCACTGGTCATTTTACGTTTAATCATACTAAACCTCACACAATAAAATAACAGAAATAAAAATAACAAGAATAAAAATGAACAGACAATGAATTTACGAACCTAATTATCATTATCATGTTTAACATACAGATAATAACAATTTTCATTATATGAGTAAAGAGAAAATGTATATCAATCTCACAATCATTTATGACTCAAACTGATAATATCCTATGTTAATATCCTATGTTAATATCCTATGTTAATTTACTAGAAACTATAAATGTAACGAAAAATCCCTTCTGCATGATACAGAAGGGATTCTAATAATTCATATTATTTCTTTTTAAACATCAAGTAAATGCAGTAAAGAACGAGACCGTATGTAATAATATCAAACACTTGTAAGAATGGCACCATTTTAGAAATACGATTAAAACCATGAATATGGATATCTGCAGCAACAAGTGCTACAAGATTTAATCGATGTAACCAAATACCTACATTACGACCAGATGGTGTAACCTTTCTAAGTTTTGGAGTTAAGAACGCAAGGCCAGAGATTGTAGCAATACCAAAGGAGGTAAGAGCCACATATCCGCCCCACCAACCAAGGATGGATTTAGCCGCTTTACCAAAATAGAGATATAAATGGAATGCAATAACAGCTACCGTGGCAATACCTAATGCACGGTGTACCTTATACATGTCACCTAAGTTATAGCGGCTTGTAAACCATTTAGGGCGAGTCGCTAAATAGGTCATGACGATCCATACACACCATGGCACAAGACCCGTATACACTTTATAGTTACCAAAGGCACGACCACCGGCCATGTAGCCCCACTCTAATAAACCGATCATAACTAAGGAGAAAATAGCAATCCATACAAAGATATGGTAAATACTTTTTTTCTGTTTTGTTTCAACTTGATTCATCATATACCTCTCGAAAATAATACCTAAAAAATTCAATCTATACGATATAG
>CAJZEE010000086.1 GCA_915066865.1 uncultured Veillonella sp. | reverse complement strand
ATTATGAAAGAGGTAATCAAGCCAATGGTTGTCTTGATCGGTTTTTCAAGTTAACCAAACATGGAACATCAGTAAAGACTGAGATTTTTGCGGGTATTACAATGTTTATTGCATCAGTATACATTCTGGCAGTAATACCCAATCTATTATCTGTATCAGGAATGCCTCATGGTAGTGCTGTAGCGGCTGTAATTTTAACAACTGCCTTTGCGACAATGCTAATAGGTTTTGTTGCTAATGTTCCGGTTATCGTAGCACCTGGACTTGGCCTAAGTGCATTTTTCTCGTATACCATTTGTGGTGCTATGGGCCTTAGTTGGCAAACTGCATTAGGTGCCGTTTTTATTTCCGGTACAGTTTTTGTTATTTTAACAGTTACTAAAGTTCTTAATAAAATAGTAGATGGTATTCCACAAGTGCTGAAAACCTCTATTGGCGTAGGTATTGGTTTATTCGTTGCCTTCATTGGCTTTAAAAATGCTCATATAATTATTTCTGATAATGCTA
Organism: uncultured Veillonella sp.; assembly: GCA_915066865.1. Lineage (GTDB taxonomy): Bacteria > Bacillota > Negativicutes > Veillonellales > Veillonellaceae > Veillonella. The sequence goes on along the minus strand of CAJZEE010000086.1, from coordinate 7,187 downwards.
CATTTGTAACCCTTGGGAACATGAAAGATCCTGCAGTACTATTAACATTGTTAGGCTTGTTTATTACAAGTATTTTATTAGCTAAGCAGGTTAAGGGTGGATTGTTAATTGGTATGGCCTTCACTACGATTTTGGCTATGGTGTTAGGTTTGACTAAGGTTCCTATATCTAGTTCGGATATCTTTAACTTGGTACCACCATTTCCAGTAGACACATTTGGTCAACTTGATGTAATGAGTGCTATTGGGTATGGCTTTTTCTCCATTATCTTCTCCATTACTATTGTGGATATGTTCGATAATATCGGTACATTGATTGGTGTAACGAGAAAAGCAAACTTAGTAAATGAAGAAGGGAAATTTGAAGGTTTGAATCGTGCCTTGCTATGTACGTCTATTGGTGCCGCAGCAGGTGCCGTTGTAGGTACCTCTACAGTTACTTCTTATATTGAAAGTGCGGCAGCCGTTGCTGATGGTGGTCGCACAGGTCTTACGGCAGTAGTAACTGGCCTTTTATACTTGGTATCTTTATTCTTTGCACCATTGTTCTTATTGGTACCGGTACAAGCGACTGCACCTGTACTGATTACTATTGGCGTATTTATGATGAGTGAGGTAACGCATATTGATTTTACTGATTTCACGGAAGCATTGCCTGCGTTCTTAACAATTCTTCTTATGCCATTAACATTTAGTATTGCTCAAGGTTTATCCTTTGGTTTTATTTCTTATACATTAATTAAATTGGCAACAGGTCGTCATCATGAAATTCATCCTATTATGTACATCATGACTGTGGCGTTCATCATTCACTTTGCTATTTAAATAGCATATACTATGAATCATATAGCATAGTCTTTAAACGAAAATCTAGCGTAGTATATGGGCGCAGTACTTTAGGGCTCTAATCACGTGAGGAGGTTATATGAATTCAACGATTATTTTAAAAGGAAATATATTATATACACCGAATCCATCAGCACTTGTATCTATTCAACAGGGTTATGTTATTGCTGTAGATGGGGTGGTTGTTCATTGTGGTGAAAGTATTCCTACAGTTTATACAGAGTATGATGTTGTTGATTACGGTGATAATCTCATTATTCCTGGTTTTGTGGATACCCATGCGCATGCACCACAATATTGTAATCGTGGACTTGGTATGGATAAGGAACTGTTACCATGGCTTGAAACTTATACATTTCCTGAAGAGGCAAAATTTATTGATCCTGACTATGCTCGTCTAGTATATGGTGCCTTTGTTCACGATTTATGGCGCAATGGTACGACGAGAAGTATTTTGTTTGGCACAATCCATAAAGACAGCACATTGGTGTTGATGGAGCTTTTACAAAAAGCAGGATTGTCAGCTTATGTGGGTAAGGTAAACATGGACCGTAATAGTCCGGAATTTTTGATTGAAGAAACGAATCAATCATTAGCTGATACTAAAGTATGGTTAGATACATCAGCTCAATTTGGACCTTTAGTTAAACCTATTATTACACCGCGCTTTGTACCATCTTGTACGAGTGAACTCATGACAGGACTTGCTAAATTAGCGAAAGAATACGATGTTCCTGTTCAATCTCATTTGTCGGAAAATCACGGCGAAATTGATTGGGTCGCATCATTACATCCTGAGTCGTCAAACTATACAGATGTGTACTATGAACATCATTTGATGGGTACCGTGCCAACTGTAATGGCCCATTGCATTCATTTGAGTGACGTAGAAATGGATCGCATGGCTGAAACGCAGACCATGGTATCTCATTGTCCATATTCGAATGTAAATCTTTCTAGCGGAATTGCACCGATTCGTAAGCTGATTGAGCGGAATATACCAATTGGTTTAGGCTCCGATATTTCTGGTGGACATATTGTATCGATGGCAAAGGTCCTTACTGAAGCTATTGGTCTATCGAAAATGAAATGGGCTGAAGTAGACCCAAACTATGCACCTCTTACCTTGAGTGAAGCCTTCTATATGGCTACCAAGGGTGGTGGACAATTTTTTGGCCACGTTGGAAGCTTTGAAAAAGGCTATGAGTTAGATGCCCTTATTATCGATGATACGTCCTTATTTGACCCAAATGAACGTTCTTTGGAAGAGCGTTTAGAGCGCTGGCTATATGTAGGGGATGATCGTCATATTATTGAACGCTATGTAGCTGGTCGCGTAGTTCCGAGTCCAAAAGGGTAAAGTTTATATCTTACAGAAAAAAATACTGATATATTTAAAGCAGCTAGTTTGTATACCCTTCAAACTAGCTGCTTTTCGGTGCTTCTTTTAGAACCTGACCGAGGTGTTAGATAAACTTTGGATTATGATTTATAGTAGGTTTTATAGCTTTTCTGTTTATATTACTGAACAGGGCGATTTTGCTCATCAATTCACTTGGTGTATAATAAAAAAATGTACAAATTAAGAAAGTGGGGGCTTAATGGATATATTAGGAGCAAGACGCTCTATTGAACAAAAGCTATTAATGCAATCTGTTGCTTTGATGGCGCTAGTTGCGGTGAGCGGCACTGTGATGGGGATTGTAACGGGATCTAGTGCAGTGTTGTTAGATGGGGTATTCTCCTTCGTTGATGTTGTTATTAAGATTATGATGCTTATGACAGCTAAGTTAGTTGCTAGAGAAACGAGTAAGCGATTCCAATTCGGTTTTTTGCAATTTGAACCTCTGGTGCTCGCCGTGGAGGGCTTTTTTATTCTTCTCATAGTAATTTATGCCTTATCTAGTGGGATTACAGATCTTTTGTCTGGTGGACGTCACGTAGACTTCGGGCCAGCTATTTTCTATGCTATATTCTTTACTGTTGCGGATACTGCTTACTATCTTTATGTACGTCGTATTAATAAAAGTTTGCAGTCTAACTTAATTAAATTTGATAATGTAAGCTGGTATGTCGATGCTTTGTTAGAAGCGGCTATCTTGATTAGTTTCGTTGTAGCTACTATGCTAGAAAGTACTGAATATGCTAGATGGGCTACTTATATTGACCCTATTGTATTAATTATTTTAGCGGTACAGATGATACCCTCTGCATTTCGTATCATTGTGCCATCCATGAAACAAATATTAGGATGGGCACCAACTTCATTGCATAATGAAGTGCAAGAAATTATGGATCGATTTATGGAAAAGTATAATTTTAAAGATTATGTGACGAGCGTGCAAGTATATGGCAATACTCGAATCATTGAAATTGATATTTTAGTTCCTAAAAGTTTTCCCTATCAAACTATTGCTGAAATTGATGCTATTCGCAATGAAATTGACCAAGAAATCGGCGGTAACCCAACGGAAAAATGGGTGACCATTTCTTTTACAGGCACGCGTAAATGGATGGCAAAAGATTATTTGCTAGATGAAGAAGAGGATGAATAATATAAAATATTGGTGAGAAGTCTAGTATATAGCACATAATTTAATGATAAATACACCAATATATGGTATACTTAAACGTATTGAATATATTGTGCGTAACATAGTTGGAAAATGAGGTTTATAGTATGTTAGATTTAAAATTTGTCCGTGAAAATATTGATTTAGTGCAACAAAATTTAGATAATCGTCATACAAAAGGCGATCTGAAAACCTTTGTATCCGCTTATGATGAACGTCGTCAATTGATCGGTCGAGTAGAAGAATTAAAAGCGCTTCGCAATTCTGTAACAGAAGAAATTAGCAAATTAAAACGCAACAAAGAAAATGCTGATGAAAAAATCGCAGAAATGAAAAAAGTAGGCGATGAGATTGCTGAGTTTGATAACCGTATTCGCGAAGTGGAAACAAAATTGCGCGATGCGGCATTGATGTTGCCAAATATGTGTGATGCATCTGTTCCTGTAGGGGCCGATGAAGATGAAAATGTGGAGCAACGCAAATGGGGCGAACCACGTCAATTTAATTTTGATGTACAGGCTCATTGGGATTTAGGTGAAAGCCTCGATATCCTTGATTTCAATCGTGCAGGCAAAATGAGTGGAGCTCGCTTTACTGTGTATAAGGGGTTAGGGGCTCGTTTGGAACGCGCTCTTATCAACTTCATGGTGGATCTTCATGTAGATAAACATGGCTATACTGAAATGATGACTCCATATATGGTAACACGTGAAACTTTGACGGGCACTGGGCAATTGCCTAAATTTGCTGAAGATATGTACCATGTAGAGGGAACGGAATATTTCTTGATTCCAACTGCTGAGGTTACATTGACTAATTATCACGGTGGTGAAATTTTGAGCGAAGAGGAATTGCCTAAATACTATACTGCATTCACCGCATGTTTCCGTGCTGAAGCGGGTTCCGCGGGGCGTGATACTCGTGGCCTTATTCGACAACATCAATTTAACAAAGTTGAAATGGTTAAATTAGCTAAACCAGAAGATTCTTTCAAAGAATTAGAAACATTAACAGATAATGCAGAAGAAGTATTGCGCTTATTAGAATTACCGTTCCGTGTTATCACTCTGTGCACAGGTGATATGGGCTTTGGTTCTGCTAAAACCTATGATGTAGAGGTGTGGATGCCTGCACAAGGCAAGTATAGAGAAATTTCCTCTTGCTCTAATATGACTGATTTCCAAGCTCGTCGTGCTAATATTAAATTCCGTCGTGGACCTAAGGGTAAACCGGAATTTGTTCATACATTAAATGGATCTGGCCTTGCAGTAGGGCGTACAGTAGCTGCTATCTTGGAAAACTATCAACAAGCCGATGGGTCCGTTGTAATTCCAAAAGTTCTCGTGCCATACATGGGTGGCGTTGAAGTGATTTCACCGGCTAAATAAGAGGGGGCATTTTATGAGATTCTTTATTGATACAGCAGAATTTGATGAGATTAAAGAGGCCTATGATTTTGGTTTTATTGATGGCGTAACTACAAACCCATCGCTTATCGTGAAAGCTAAACGCGATTTGAAACAAGTTATTTCTGAAATTGTAAACCTTGTTGATGGACCTGTTAGCGCAGAGGTTATTTCCTCTGATGCTGAAGGCATGGTGGCGGAAGCACATGACCTTGTGAAATTAGGCTCTAATGTGGTTATTAAAGTTCCTATGACTCCAGAAGGTCTTAAAGCCGTTGCTATTTTGAGCAAAGAAGGCATTAAAACGAATGTGACTTTGATTTTTTCTGCAAACCAAGCCTTATTAGCTGCTCGTGCAGGTGCAAGTTATGTGAGTCCATTTGTGGGTCGTATTGATGATATCAGCATGGATGGTCTTACATTGATTCAAGATATTACAGATATTTTCGCTATTCATGAAATTGAAACTGAAATTATTGCTGCAAGTGTGAGAACTCCGCTGCATATTATTCAATGTGCTAAAGCAGGTGCTCATATTGCAACTGTTCCATTTAAAGTACTCATGCAAGCTATGAAACATCCGTTGACTGATGCAGGACTTGCAAAATTTATGGAAGATTGGAAACAAGCTAATCAATAAGTTAGAGACTCTAGGTAAGAGTCATATCAATACATAGAGGACTTATAAGGAGGCCCATTATGGATCGTACATTATCTTTGGAATTTGCTCGTGTCGTTGAAGCCGCAGCTTTGCGTAGCGGTCGTTTGCTTGGCCGTGGGCAAAAGGATGCAGCCGATGGTCTTGCTGTAGATGCTATGCGTCAAGCGTTTGATTCTGTTCGCATTTCTGGTACTGTGGTTATCGGAGAAGGCGAAATTGATGAAGCTCCTATGCTTTATATCGGAGAACACGTAGGTGCTGGCGGACCAGAAGTAGATATCGCTGTTGATCCTATTGAAGGGACAAACTTGATTGCTAAAGGTCAAAATGGTGCTATTGCAGTTATGGCGATTGCAGAAAAAGGTGGCTTGTTACATGCACCGGATATGTACATGGAGAAACTTTGTGTTGGTCCTCGAGGTGCAGGTGCTATCGATATTACGAAATCTTTGACCGAAAATATCAAAAATGTAGCGGCTAAAATGGAACGTAATGTAGATGAAATCACGTTGGTTATGCTTGATCGTGAGCGTCATCAAGGCTTGATGAAAGAGGCTCGTGAAGTAGGGGCTCGTATTATGCTCATTTCTGATGGTGATGTTAATCCAGCTATGGAATGTTGTATCGAAGGTTCTGGGGTGCACATGGTTGTAGGTACTGGTGGTGCACCTGAAGGTGTATTAGCGGCTGCAGCCTTAAAATGTGTAGGCGGCGATATGCAAGCTCGCTTAAAACCAGAAACGGAAGAAGAAATTCGTCGTTGCCATGAAATGGGCATTGCCGATGTAAACCAAGTGCTCACATTAAATGATTTAGTTCGTACTGATGATGTTATTTTTGCGGCTACTGCCATTACACGTGGTAACTTATTAAATCCAATTCAATATTTCCCAGGTGGTGCGCGTACACATACTATTGTGATGCGGTCTAAAACTGGTACGGTTCGTTTCCTTGATACAGTGCATATGGATCATAAACTTAAAACATTAAAAGCTAAATAAGAATAAAGCCCTGAAATATACTCAAAAATTTGGCACAAATTTTTGAGATATATTCAGGGCTTTTTTTTCTTTGTATTTTCTCTCATTCTCTTGATGAGATATATCGAAAAATAGTATAATAACATTTAGTATATGACGTTATAAATACAAGGTCTTGTAGCTTATACAAGATGAACGATATAAAGTGTAGGAGGAATTCTGTTGGAAAAGTTAATCATTCAAGGTGGCAATCGATTGGAAGGACGTGTACGTGTTAGTAGTGCTAAAAATGCAGTACTCCCTATTATTGCCGGTACTTTGCTAGCATCAACGCCTAGTAAATTGCTTGAAATTCCAAATTTAGAAGATGTAGGCACGATTTGCCAAGTTATCGAGTCTTTGGGGGTTAAAATCGCTCGTAATAATGCAGATGGTGAAATTGTTTTTGATGCTTCTACATTGACTGCTACGGAAGCTCCTTATGAACTTGTACGTAAAATGCGTGCATCCTTCCTTGTCATGGGTCCACTTTTGGCTCGTAAAGGGGAGGCTAAAATTTCAATGCCTGGTGGATGTGCTATCGGTGCACGTCCTATTGATCTTCATTTAAAAGCATTTGAAGCATTAGGTGCAAAAATTGAAATTACTGAAGATTATGTATATGCTCATGCTCCGGAAGGACTTAAGATCGGAAGAGCACACGTCTGTACTCCAGTCACGAT
>CAJZEE010000085.1 GCA_915066865.1 uncultured Veillonella sp. | reverse complement strand
TTCCCTACACGACGCTCTTCCGATCTTGTTGCTATTATTTTGATTTATGGAATAGTTTGTGGATTGTTTTTTGAGCACTACCGTTGTTCTGTCAAAATAAATATAGTATCTTTGCAAATGTAATACTTAAAATCGGATATAATAAAGCGATACAATCCTTGTGGATAATAGGTGGTTCAATGGGTTGAAGTAACCGAACGCATGTTAATATGAACCCGAAGAGAAGGTGTTGGCAGCATTATCCAACCGTATGATTCGGATTTTCCACGTGTGGAAGAGCCAAGAATTAGGATGGGGGACGTAAGGACTGCACTTTATCACTCTTTTTATTATTGATGATAAATAAATCGTAATTAACTTTAGTTTTGTACTATAAAACATTATACTATGGCTGTATTGGCTTTTCTTTACTTTATATTCCTTTTTGTTCTCGCACAATTTATAGTATGTGGGCAAGGATTTTATGTTAAGCTGATTTACGTATTAATTTCCATGGCTGCACCGCTTATGGGTCCTCTCTTCTTGGCTTATAATTACTCATCGCATTCAAGAGGCGTAGCGGTACGTATCACTTTGGTTGCGCATGTCTTTGCTGCCTGCTTGTTGGTTTTGCCGTTAGGTTGTGTTTGATTGTAAGTATTATGTTGCATAAGCACATAAAAAACTCTGTGCAAAGCTGCACAGAGTTTTTTAAGTTTTATGTATGATAAGGTTTTCGCCTTACTTTACCTTTTCTTCTGAATCGAGCATGTGCTCTGGAGAAAGAATCTTGTCGAGTTGTTCCTTTGTGAGGACACCGTTCTTGAGCACGAGGTCGTAAACAGAACCACCTGTTTCGAGTGCTTCCTTGGCAATTTTCGTGCTGTTCTTGTAGCCAATGTATGGGTTAAGAGCAGTTACGATACCAATAGAATTCTTTACGGTAGCTGCGTTGTGCTCGCGGTTTACGGTGATGCCGTCGATGCACTTCTCGCGGAGAGTGTCGAAAGCTTCGCCCAACCATGTAATGTCTTCTACCAAGCACTGCATAATGATAGGCTCCATAACGTTCAACTGCAATTGTCCTGCTTCTGCTGCGAGTGTTACGGTTGTGTCGTTGCCAATCACCTTGAAGCAAGTCTGGTTGGTGATTTCTGGGATAACAGGGTTCACTTTACCCGGCATGATGCTTGAACCTGGTGCCATTGGAGGAAGATTAATCTCGTGGAGACCGCAGCGAGGACCAGAAGCCATAAGACGGAGGTCGTTGCAAATCTTAGAAAGCTTGATAGCCAAACGCTTCATTGCGCCGCTATAGTTTACGAGGTCGGTTGTATCAGGGGTTGCTGCAACGAGGTCTTCGCTTGCTTTGAATGGCATACCTGTCAGTTCGCTGAGTTTCTTTGCGCAGATTTCAGGGAAGCCTGGTGCTGCATTCAAGCCAGTACCGATTGCAGTACCACCCATATTGATTTCGAGGAACATTTCTGCACTCTTGTTCAAGTTGGCGATTTCAGCTTCGAGCAGGTTGGCGAATGCGTTGAATTCCTGGCCGCTTGTCATAGGAACAGCGTCTTGGAGCTGTGTACGACCCATCTTGATGTCCTTCTTGAACTCTTCTGCCTTCTTGCGGAAAGAAGCAACAAGCTTTGCCAATTTCTCGACAAACGTCTTGTTCATACGGATTAGAGCCAAGTGGATAGCCGAAGGATATGCGTCGTTTGTAGACTGACCGCAGTTGGCGTGGTCGTTAGGAGCGCAGTATTTGTGCTCGCCTTTCTGATGACCAAGTATTTCGCAAGCACGGTTAGCAATAACTTCGTTGGCGTTCATATTCACCGAAGTACCTGCACCGCCCTGTACCATGTCGGTAACAAAGTCTTCGTGGAACTTACCGTCGATGATTTCGCGGCAAGCCTGTGCCATAGCATCGCAGATTTCGTCGTTGATTTCGCCCAGCTCGCGGTTTGTTTCAACAGCAGCCAACTTAACGTAAGCCATTGCGATAACGTAGTCTGGGTAGTCGCACATTCTCTTTCCAGAGATATGGTAGTTGTTCACTGCACGCTGTGTCTGCACACCGTAGTATGCGTTAGCTGGTACTTGAAGCTCGCCCAAGAGGTCGCTTTCAATACGGAATTCCTTGTTGTTTGTCTCGTTTGCCATATTGTATGCAAATTTTATTAATTAGATATTGTGTTTAAGTTCGTTGTACTCTGTCTTTTTCACAGATAGAATAGTGCTGGTAAGAAGTTGTCTACAGTTCAGTCTTCCATCTTTGCTTAACAATGCAAATGTAGCAAATTATTAGTTGGTGGGGGAAGTTTTAGTGCGAAACATTTTAAAGTTAGCAATATTTAACGAATGGTTTAAAAGACGCAAAACCACCATTCTGTACGCATTATCTTACGTCTGAGAAACTAATCGTTTCGTTTCAGACGGAAAAAGTCTCATTCAGGCTCTCCAAACGTAATATTGTTTGACTTTATGTTAATACTCCGTCCATTGTCATAAAGTAAAATAGTGTGTGCGGAACAAGACAGATTCTCCCTTTCAGCCGTTTTCCATTCAGCAAAAAACAGCGCAAAACGAGTAGATTTTGGGCTGTTTTCAGACGTTTTTCAGCACCTTTGTAAGTGTTTGATAATTAATGATATACAAAATTATCTGACCATCTTGAAAAAACGTCCGTACTTTTTAATAAAAACGTCCGTACTTTTTCTCGAAAATGTCCGTACTTTTTTCACAGTACATACAGACATTTTTCTTAAAACATACATATGTTCCATAAATAATATAATATTGTACCATTAAAAATATACTGACTAATTAAATAGAACATTCGGAAGATATCAGTATAAGATTATAATATTTTGTTAAGAAATTTCTGTGTTTTATTTTGACAATTCGAGACTTTTTCGTAATTTTGCGCTCGGCGCATACAAGAGGCGAGTGAAGTGTACGAGCCTTCTGAACGGTGCGTTATATTTCATTAACCATAAATTTATTTACTATGGACTACTCATTAAATAAACGTAAAATGAGTTTTGGGGCGAACAAAGGCAAGCAATTGTATGTAGCCAGCCCTGTTTGCCAGAAACAACGTGTGAATTTCGACAAACTTTGTGAGATTATGGCGGAAGACTCTACCGTAGGACAAGCTGACATTGCAGCCGTTTTCTACAAATTCCGCACGGTGTTGAACCGTCTTTGCTCGCAGGGAAGCATCGTGGACGCAGGACCGCTCGGCTCGTTCCGTCCCACATTCACCTCGAAAGCCGTGGAGAAGGAAGAGGACTTCAAGCCTTCTACACACATCACGAAGACGCAGGTTCTGTTTACGCCAAGTCCCGATTTCCGGACACTGCACGGAGTGGAATTCTTCAAAGTGCCTGCACAGCCGAAAACGAAAGGCAAGAAGAAGCCTGAAGGTGGTGGGGAAGAACACCCATAAGATATATTTATAACCAGAGAAAAAACAATAGTCCCCCAATCTTTACGGATTGAGGGACTATTTATATTTACTTTTTTATTTTTATTAGTGTTACCTTGCACAACAAGTCGTTTGTGGATTATGAATTCTTTTCCGAGCCCTATTGTTGAACTTCTATTTCAATTGGTTCTGGTAATGCTTCTACTTCAATTTCATTGAACTCAATCCGTCACGATTCTCACCTCCGACTATGATTCCCCCAATGGAAGCCCAACCAGGGAAATAGCCAAAATCCTGCTTGTAAGAATACTTTGCATCGAACTAGTCATTGAATAAACATCATTTTTTTGTGGCTTTTCATACTTCCCCATTGGTTTGGGGGGGGATTTCATGACTATGCAAGAACCAAGAACCCCAGAAAATCCCCATATCAATGGATAAATCCCCAAAATGTCACTTCAATATATAAAAGTACCTCACAAGGAATAATGCTGCGGAATTGAGGATTCTCATAAATATTTATCAGAGTGGAAAATAACCCTACTTTGATTAACTTCCAACATCACCCATCCTATCATCTATAGATAACGTTACAAGCCGATAATATTCAAAAAGATAATGCAAAAGTAAGAAAAAAACGAATCAAATGCTTGTCACAATACTAAAGATATATTGCCACATAGAAAAATACGTTCAAAAATAAGGCACATAGAACTACATATACCTCATTTTAGGTATTGCACGCTCTATAGAATATTAATACTTTTGCAAACATTAATTAACACTCATAGAATTGTATTTATATGAAAAAAGAAACAATTTATCTATCTCTCGCAATGCTTGCAATGGCAACCACACCTTGTAATGCACAATCAGAAGAGATTAAAGACTCCACACAACATCTCGAAGAAGTAATAATCAGTACTACACGTATACCTGAAATAAAGCAGAATGCGGCTGCTACAGTTACGATTCTTGACCAAAAGCAAATAGCAGAAATGAGCAAGGCGGCTCCCGATATCACTCACCTCTTAGGCATGCTCACGCCTGGTATGGCTCTATCAAGTAATACTACAAGCTCTCGGTCACAATCACTTCGTGGAAGAAGCGCACTTATCTTGATTGATGGTATTCCTCAATCAACTCCTTTACGTTCAACAGACCGTGACATCCGAACCATCGACATCGCTGCTATCGACCATATAGAAGTAGTAAAAGGCTCTACTGCTCTCTATGGTAATGGTGCTATCGGAGGATTGATAAACATCATAACTAAGAAGAATACCACCAACAAGGCTGTAGCTGGAGAGACGACTCTCTCGGGTTCAACTTATAACCTCTTCCGTCACGGAAAAGGGCAAGGTTATCGCATCAACCAGCAAGTTTATGGTCGTGTGGGGCAATTTGATTATCTCGTAAATGGGGCTTTTGGACGTACAGGTAGTGCTATTGATGGTGATGGGAAATTTATCTCTCCACGCTACGGACTCGGTGATACTTATACAACAAACATACTTGTTAATCTCGGTTATTCCCTATCTCCTAAGAACAGAATAGAATTGATGTATAATTTCTATCGTAGTTTGCAAGACACAAAATTGATTCCTTTCGGCGGAAAGTACCTCCAAAGTCCTTCTATTGGTATAATTGGTAACAAGGACCCACAGGCAGTTGACGAGGGAACAAGATACAATCACAATGCTTACCTCAAGTTTACTTCAAAGGATATATTCAAACATACCGACTTAGAAGCATCTGTTTATGGTTCGGGAATATATACTATCTTCGACTTCCGTAAGGCTAACCCTGCGCAGCCAAGATGGGAAGAAACAAGTGGACAGTCGGCTGTTAAGGATCGTAAGTTTGGTTTCCGCACCCAGTTTAATACTCGACTTGTATTCTCAGAGAATGCTTTTGCACACTTAGCTTATGGTTATGACTACCTTTATAATAAGACATCACAACCTTTGGTAGATGGTAGATACTGGATGCCATGGCTGACAAGTAACAACCATGCGCCCTTTGTTCAAATGAAGACCACACTATGGCAACATCTAAGCCTCAAATTAGGAGGACGTTACGACTTCATTAATATAAACGTACCAGACTATGATGTATTGCGCAATAAGCTCTCCGACCCACAGGTTCAGGTCAAAGGTGGAAAGCTAAAGTATAATAATATGTCTTTTAATGTGGGTGTTTCTTATAACAAATATCCTGCTTTTCAACCCTTCGTAGCCTACTCTCAAGGTTTCTCTATCTTTGATTTAGGTCGTACATTACGTGCTGCTAAGGCCGATGTACTCTCTAAGATATCAACAGAACCAGTAAAGACAAACAACTACGAGATGGGTGTTTACTCTGATATTAACCATTGGTTGCAGTTGAATGGATCTGTTTTCTACACCTATTCTAAGCTTGGAAGTGACCTCAAGATAGAGAATGGTTTCTGGGTAGTAAACCGTACTCCACAGAAGGTGTATGGCGTTGAATTGAGTGCAGATGCACAACTTCTCCGTAACTTAAAGGTTGGTGCTAACTTCTCATGGTTCGAAGGTAAGCTCAAATCAGCTACTGGTGATTGGGACACATATATGTCAAACATTTCCATCCCAGCCGCAAAGTTGGCAATGTATGTCAACTATGCTCCTGTCAAGAACACCTATCTCCAACTGCAATACATGCACACCGGTAAGCGTGACAGATTTACTCCTAATGCTTCAGGAGTATATAACGAGGGTGAAGGTATCGTAAATCGTATCAACTTACTAAACCTTACTGCAGGCGTAAAGATGAAGGCTTGCGACTTAAGTTTGGCTGTATCCAACTTATTGAACTACACTTATTACACACCAGCATCTATGATGATGGCACGTAATGCAGAGTATGCACATGCTGATGGACGCAAGATAACCCTCACTGCAGTGTTCAAATATTAATCCTCAAACACTCGATAGACTTATTCTCAAGTGCTGGAAGGACATTAAAATACCAAGTAAAGGTGGATAAAGTTCACCTCTTGTGAGTACGCAAGGTTCCCTTCTAAATACAGAAGCAGCCTATAGTGTATCATAAACTATAAGCAGGGAAGACGGAATACAACAAGTATCGTATCGTTTCCCTGCTTTTCTTTTACTTCTCAAAAGCCCTAATTATATCTTTACACCTCATATAATACCAACATATAGACTGTCCATTATTACTATATAAGGAACATGCTACCATCTCTTTATACGTCAGAAGCCAATAGTTGCAACTCTACGAAAAGGCTACTTACGCAGAAAGCAACTATTAAAAAACGATTAAACTTTTGATGGATACATATAATTACTTACTTTTGCAATACATATCAATTAATTCAATAAAAATTTTATTATTACCTCAATTCCGCAGCATTATTCCTTGTGAGGTACTTTTATATATTGAAGTGACATTTTTGGGATTTATTCATTGGTATGGGGATTTTCTAGGATTCTTGGTTCTTGCATAGACATAAAATCCCCAAAGCAATGGGGAAGTATGATAACCACAAAAAAATGATGTTTATTCAATGAATACCTCAGAGTAGTAGGTTTTATTTGTATATAGGTTCAGAACGTTCTGTCTTCCGGTGCGCACCCATTTTGCCGGCACGCTGACAAAATGCAGGATAAAGGCTTTCAGCCTGCTTGTCTTTTTCAATGGCTTGACCTTCTCGCTGATATGACGGACGAGATAGAGATAGAAGTTCTTCAGCATAGCAGTAACCATCATGAAAACCATGTTCTCAGCCATAAAGGAAAAGGGCAGATGCGACCATCCGAAGTCATTGTTCTGTATGTCGAAGTTCTTTTCGCTTGCTCAACGCTCATTATAAAATGTAATGATGTCTTTCTCGGTAGACATCCGGTTATTGGTAAGGATATAGCGGTATGTGTATATTACTCCGAACATATCCGTCTGCTCCCTGCCATCCTTGTCTTTCAAAGGACTACGCTGTACGACAAGCCTATATGACTTTCCTTCTATTAAGTTGTCCATGCTGACGGAGGTGACATCGCATTTCTCATAACCAACTTCAATGCTCTTCTATTCTTTCAGCCGGCGGAAGTCCTCGTGTCGGCTACCGCAGTTGGCTACACGTATATAGAACGTGTTGCAGCGCTGCTCTACGGTTTGGATGATTTCCTTTGAGAACGACCCACAATCAGCAAGGAAACGCTCTATTACCACACCAAGTTCTGAGGTTACACGGTCCATAATGCGACAGAGCGTGTCTTCTTGATGGAATCTCACATTGGTGTTTCCGTCACGATTCTCACCTCCGACTATGA
>CAJZEE010000084.1 GCA_915066865.1 uncultured Veillonella sp. | reverse complement strand
GGCGTGTGCTCTTCCGATCTCGTTACATAAAGTAGCGTCTGGCGGTGAATTAGCTCGTATCGCCTTAGCCTTTAAATCAGTATTCCGTGGTGATGCTTTCAAAACCATGGTATTTGACGAAATCGATGTTGGCATCAGTGGTGATATTGCACTAAAGGTAGCAGAAAAAATTCTTAATTTATCTAAAACTAATCAAGTATTTTGTATAACTCATTTACCTCAAACAGCTAGTATTGCAAAACAACATTATCATCTTTCTAAAATAGAGCAAGATGATCGTACAATCTCTACCTTAGCAGTACTAAATGAGGAGGAACGAGTTACTCAGATAGCTTCTATGATGTCTGGTCGAGGAATGTCCACTACAGCTTTAGCTGCAGCTAAAGAACTTATTGACCATTTTAATTGACTAAAATCGCATAATTACTTATACTAATAGTATTAAGTGAATATGTTGATAGAGGTGCGAGTATAAATAGTAATCATGAGGAGTAGGCATGCATTGATCCATGATAAAAGGGATGCTTGCCGAAGTTCGGTGATTGCGACTCATCGTTCTGGTTGTCTATTTAATAAATGGACGACTGTCATCAATTTGAATTGGTGGAGTGCTATCATTGAGCTTTTAGTAACAGTTATAAGCTATATAAACTATAAGGCCAGTGGATGCATCCACTGGCTTTTTTGGAGGTATATATGATTCGAGTAATGGTAAATGGCGCTGGCGGTAAAATGGGCCGCGAAGTAGTCAAAGCAGTACATAATGATCCTGAGTTAACATTAGTAGGCGGTATCGATCCTACTAAGGCAGGTCAAGATGTAGGCTCCGTAGCGGGCATCGAACAATTAGGAATTACAATGAATGCCTCCATCGATGAGGTTCTAGATACTAATAAACCTGATGTAATTGTAGATTTTACAAATCCTGCTGTTATTTATGAAAATGCTAAAAAAATGTTATCTGTAGGTATTCATGTAGTTATTGGTACTACAGGTTTAACTGCGGAACAACGTGACGAATTAGATGCTATTGGTCGCCAAAATAATGCAAACTGCCTTGTAGTACCTAATTTCTCTCTTGGTGCAGTTATGATGATGAAGGTCTCTGCAGAATTAGCACCATATTTCCCTAATGTAGAGATTATTGAATTACATCATAACCATAAATACGATGCCCCATCTGGTACATCTATTTTAACAGCTAAATTAATTAACGAAGCTAAACAAGCGGCGAATGCAACGCCTGATGAGGATTTGACTCGTGAAAGTTTACCAGGTGCTCGTGGCGCTAAGGTTGATGACGTAACAATCCACAGCGTTCGTTTACCTGGTTACGTAGCTCACCAAGAAGTACTATTTGGTGGCTATGATGAAACGTTAACAATTCGTCACGATAGTTTAAGCCGACTTTCCTTTATGCCAGGTGTAGTATTAGCATGTAAAAAAATTAGTGCTAAAACTGGTTTAACTTACGGCTTAGAGCATTATTTATAATATTAGAGCAAGGAGATATAGTAATGAAAAAACCTAATGTTGCAATTCTTGGTGCTACTGGTGCAGTAGGTGCTGAATTTATTACACTTATTGAAGAGCGTAATTTCCCATATGAAAATTTAAAATTGTTGGCATCTGCTCGTTCTGCAGGTACTGAACTTACAGTGAATGGAAAAACATATGTAGTAGAGGAAGCAAAGCCAGAATCCTTTGAAAATATTGATATCGCATTATTTGCAGGTGGTTCTATTTCTAAAACATTAGCACCAGAAGCTGCTAAACGTGGTGCAATTGTTATCGATAACTCTAGTGCATTCCGTATGGATCCTGAAGTACCTCTTGTTGTACCAGAAGTAAATCCAGAAGATATCTTAAAACATAAAGGTATTATTGCTAACCCAAATTGCTCTACTATTATTATGAGCTTAGGTTTAAAACCACTACATGATATTTCTCCAATTAAACGCATCGTTGTAAGTACATATCAAGCAGTATCAGGTGCTGGTAAAGAGGGTATTGAAGAACTTGAAAACCAAGTAAAACAATATACTGCTGGCGAAGAAATGACTGCAAACTTATTGCCAACAGGATCTGCCCCTAAACATTATCCTGTAGCATTTAACTTATTGCCACAAATTGATGTGTTCTTGGACAATGATTACACAAAAGAAGAAATGAAAATGGTCAATGAAACACAAAAAATTCTTCATGACGACACAATTCAAGTAGTACCAACTACTGTACGTGTTCCAGTGTATCGTTCCCACTCTGAATCTGTTTTGGTAGAAACAGCTGAACCAGTTTCTGTAGAAGCTTTCAAAGCAGCATGTGAAAAATTCCCTGGTTTACAAGTAAAAGATAATCCTGCAGAACAAATTTATCCTATGCCATTATATACGTCTAATCAAAACGACTGTGAAATCGGCCGTATTCGTAAAGACTTATATAACGACAATGGTATGAATTTCTGGATTGTAGGGGACCAAATTCGTAAAGGTGCAGCACTTAATGCGTTGCAAATTGCTGAGTACTTGGTAGAAAAACAAGCATTTTAATCTATCAAGGGGAGGACAGATATGAAAACCTTTGGTCGAGTATTAACGGCTATGATTACATCATTTAATAATGATGGATCCCTTAACATAGAAAATAGTGTAGCTATTGCTCATCATTTATTAGATAATGGTTCTGATGGTCTTGTTGTATGTGGTACAACAGGAGAAAATCCAACTATGTCTAAAGAGGATAAATTAGCTTTATTTACGGCTATCGCTAAAGAATGTGGTCATAAAGGTACAATTATTGCCAATGTTGGTACTAATGATACAAAATCTTCCGTAAATTTTGTAAAAGAAGTATCTAAAATTGATGGAATCGATGGTTTATTAGTTGTAGTACCTTACTACAATAAGCCAAATCAACAAGGCCAATACTTACACTTTAAAGCTATTGCAGAGGCTACTACACTGCCAATCATGGTATATAATGTACCAAGCCGTGTAGGAACAGGCATTTTCCCAACAACACTAGCACAATTACATAGTGAGTATCCACATGTATGCGCGATTAAAGAGGCCAGTGGCAATCTTATGATTTCATCTGAAATTAAACGCTTAATGCCTGAGGATGACTTCATGGTATATAGCGGAGATGATGGTCTTACATTGCCAATGCTATCTGTAGGAGCATGCGGTGTTGTATCAGTAGTTTCTCATATAGCGGGCAAAGATATGAATGCTATGATTCAAGCTTATAAATCTGGTCATAATCACGAAGCACTTCGTATTCATCAAAGCTTAGCGGATATCATAAAAGCTATGTTTATTACTACAAATCCTATTCCTGTTAAATATGCAGTCCGTAAAATAGGTTTACCTGCTGGTGTATTTAATTTGCCAATGTGTGACCCTAGTGCCGAAGAAGCAGCATATATTGATAAAGCTTTAGCAGAATATTTACAATAATATATAAATAATCATAAAACCAGTAACTACTATGTAGCTACTGGTTTTGTTTTATATGTCTTATATTTGTTACTAATCTTTATAGTCTAATAACCAAAAATATAATGTGTAAACTTTTTATTATGATATAATTGCACTGGAGATAGTATTTTCAACTATACTCTAGTCTACTGTTAATTCATGATAAACAGAAATTTGTGATATTTCGAATCGACCATAAGGCGATTACATTAAAACACAAGGAGTTTAACATGGAACTAACAATGTTAAAAGGTAAAATTCACAGAGCTACTGTGACACAAGCAGAACTTGATTATGTGGGGAGCATTACTATAGATACAGATCTTTTGAGTGCATCTGGAATACGAGAATATGAGCAAGTTCAAATTGTAAATATTAATAATGGAGCACGATTTAGCACATATACTATAGCCGGAGAAGCCGGTAGTGGTGTTATATGTTTAAATGGAGCTGCTGCACGACATGTACAAGTACATGATAAAATTATTATCATGTGTTATGCACAGTTGAATGAAACTGAAGTTGAGAGCCATAAGCCTCTCGTTGTATTTGTAGATACAAACAACAAGATAAGTCATATAAAAAACTATGAGAAACATGGTTTATTAGTTGATCAAAATTAATTGTTATTGATCGAATTACAGTAGACTGTATAGGACTATCTTCGTATTTACAATAAACGGAGGAATTACTATGGAACATGTACTTACAATTGAAAATGTACGCAATACGATTAATAAATGGAAAAAAGAAGGCTATTCCATTGGTTACGTCCCAACTATGGGGTTTTTACACGATGGGCACGCATCATTAATAGATCAAGCAAGAAAAAATAATGATAAGGTAATTGTCTCTATTTTCGTTAATCCCATTCAATTTGGAGAAAATGAAGATTTAAGCACATATCCACGTGATATCAATAGCGATAAAAAGCTATGTGAATCACATGGTGTGGACCTCATATTTACACCTAGTCCAGAAGAAATGTATCAAGATAAAAAGGCTTTTGTAGATATTGTTGATTTATCTAGTACATTATGTGGCATTCGTAGACCAATTCACTTTAAAGGTGTATGTACTGTTGTAGCAAAATTCTTTAATATTATTCAGCCTACAAATGCATATTTTGGTGAGAAGGATGCACAGCAATTAGCCATTATCCGTAAAATGGTTTTTGATTTAAACTTTCCTGTAAATATTATTGGTGTTCCTATTGTGCGTGAACAAGATGGATTAGCAAAATCTTCTCGCAATACATATTTATCGACTGAAGAGCGTAAGGCAGCAACTATATTATATAAATCTATCCAAAAAGGTAAAGAATCAATTACACCAGGTTGTTCTGCGGATAGCATAATTAATACTATGACAGAAATAATACAGTCAGAGCCTCTTGCTAAAATTGACTATATTTCAGTTGTAGATGCTAATACTATGCAACCAGTTGAAGAGATTAATGCTCCTGTTCTAGTTGCCATGGCAGTATATATTGGTACTACACGTCTAATAGATAACTTCTCCTATGATCCAAATTAGGAGGGAGAGGTTATGAAGCAACTAGTAACACTAAATCAACTGATATCCAAATACTTAATGATACTAATCATAGGCTTTTCTTGTATTGCTTATATAGTGCCTTCATATTTTTCTTGGGCCATAGCGTATACACCATTTTTACTTGGCATCGCTATGTTTGGCATGGGACTAACTATTAAATTTGAAGATTTGTGTAGTATTCTCAGACATCCAAAGGATATTTGTATAGGTGTACTGGCTCAATATACAATAATGCCTTTATTAGCTTGGGGAATCTGTCATATTTTTACATTACCTCCAGATTTAGCAATTGGTGTCATATTAGTTGGCTGCTGTCCAGGTGGAACCGCCAGCAATGTCATCACCTATATTGCTAAAGGTGATGTTCCTTTATCTGTAGGAATGACGATTACTTCAACATTAATAGCACCAATTGTAACGCCTTTACTAATCCTATATTTGGGAGGTACATGGGTAAATGTAGCATTACTACCAATGATAATAACTATGGTAAAAGTAATTATAGTTCCTATATTATTAGGTGCAATCATCCAATATGTTTGTAAATCACGGATTAATACATTAACTAGCGTAAGTCCTATTGTTTCTATGATTGCTATCATATTATTAATAGCAGCCATTATAGCCATTAATAGAGATAAACTTTTAATTTCTGGCCTAGAAACACTAATAGTTGTTGGTATACATAATATACTAGGCATGCTGTTAGGCTTAGGTGTAGGATATATACTTAAATTAAGATATGATAAAACTACAGCATTAGCGATTGAGGTAGGGATGCAAAATAGTGGTTTAGCAGTCACATTGGCGGCAACAAATTTTGCATTAAATCCTTTAGCAACTCTAGTAGGAGCTATCTTTAGTGTATGGCACAATATATCAGGTGCTATTTTTGCTATGCTTCGTAGAGAGAATAGTTTACGTAATATATAAACTTAATAGATACCAAAAAAAACGGCAACCATACGTTGCCGTTTTTTTTCTATATTCTGTCTCGTACAAGACCAATGACAAGACCTTCAATATGACAATCATCTACAATGATTGGATCGAAATCATCATTTTCTGGTTGCAAACGAATATGACCATTTTCTTTATAGAAACGTTTTACTGTAGCTTCATCATCGATACGTGCCACAACAACATCACCATTATTAGCCGTATTTTGATGGCGTACGATGAGCATATCACCTTCATACATACCAATATTCATCATGGATTCGCCTTGAACACGTAGTAAAAAGCAGTCAGAATCACCAGTTAATTGAACAGGTAATGTAAGAGTAGATTCTAAATTTTCTACTGCTGTAATAGGCATACCTGCTTGTACAGTACCAATAAGAGGAACTTGTTTTAAGCCAGCTCCTAAGAACTCAAAATTATCAGAACTTGATGTTTCATTACCATCTACAGAAATAGAAGGTTTTGTATCCTCTAGTACTGTAATAGCGCGATTTTTATTAGGATCCCGTTTAATATAACCAAACTTTTCAAGAGCATTCAAATGAGATTGCACTGTAGAAGTAGAACTAAGGCCTACATTGGTACAGATTTCTCGAACAGTAGGACAACGATATTCATTATGTAAAGATTCCTTAATAAAATCTAATATACGGCGCTGTTTTGTATTAATATCTGTAGCAGGGCGTCTCACGATGAACCTCCATAGTCAATGTAATGTCAAAATAATTTTAATATGTATATGCGTAAAAATTTACTCATTTTGTACTATATAATAAAAACATAAGATAATTACTTATCTTATATACCTATTATAGGCAATTTCAAAAATTTTTGCAAACATTTGTTCTAAAACACTTGACCGAACATTCGTTCGTGTGCTAATATAAGCATGTAAACAAACAAATGTTCTCAGATATTATGTTCGATGTAAATGTGAGGTATGAGATGAAAAATATATTGATGATGGTAGGAATGTGCTTAACAATCTTATTCGGCTATAATATGACAAATCCTGTAACAGAAGCAAACACACATGCTATCCGTGAAGTAAAAGTACAAGGAGGTGATACGATGTGGGATATTGCAGCTCGCACAGCTCATAAAGATATGGATGTTCGTGAAATGGTATATGCTATGAAGGAACTCAACAAAATTGATGACTCTGGTGCATTAGTTCCTGGTACAGTTTTAAAAGTACCGGTTAAGAAAAATGATAGTCCTGTTAGAGCTTTGGACTATGTGGCTCAAAACTAAATATATTGGTCCTCTAATACAGGAAAAGGAACAATGCGTGGAATGGAAGCACCTATAGTATTAACTAGGATATATCCTATAAATTGGAAAGAATATTCTAAAGTTGATGATACTAATAGTGGTACTTTTATGTATCTTGTAAATAGGATAAGTAAATAAAATTAGGAGATAGATTATGTTTAAACCAATTCGTATAAAGATAAATGAAATAGACCATAGTGCTGCAGAAGCTTTATTACAATCTAATCGTCGTGGAATTATTGCCATGAATGGTGTTGAGGGTTATCCTTATGCTATTCCTATTAATTATTTTTATGATTGTGATAATAAAAAGATTTATTTTCATGGAGCTAAAGCTGGTCATAAAGTAGAGTCATTGAAAACTTCAGATAAGGTATGTTTTACCGTATATGGTAATGAGAGAATTGATGAATCTGAATCCTGGGCGCCGTATGTACAAAGTGTAGTCGTATTTGGAAGATGTCGTTTGCTAGAGGCAGGTTCAGAATCTATAGATCGATTAAAAGAATTTGCTATGAAATATTATCCTAGTGAGCAGCTTGTAGACAAAA
>CAJZEE010000083.1 GCA_915066865.1 uncultured Veillonella sp. | reverse complement strand
ATATAATACTATAGAGTATAGAAAATCGATAAAGGTTATATAAGTTATGAATTTGATAGAGTATTTAAGGAGTTTTGATAAGATCGCAATCGCCCTATCAGGCGGTGTAGATTCAACTTATTTAGCATATGCAGCCAAACAATCTGGAGTTTTATGCAAAGCATATACTGTAAAATCTCAATTTGTGCCACAATTTGAACTAGAAGATGCTAAGAAAGTCGCAGAATTAATAGATATTTCCTTAAAAATAATAGATATTGATGTACTTGAATATGACGATATAACGAGTAATCCAAGTAATCGATGCTATTACTGTAAATATCATGTGTTTTCAACTATAAGTGAACATGCTAGACGTGATGGTTTTACTATTTTATGTGATGGCACTAATGCTAGTGATGATGTAGATGATCGACCAGGAATGAAAGCTATTGCAGAGCTATCTGTTAAATCACCTCTGCGAGAATGTAATCTAACCAAGACTATGATCCGAAAATTAGCTTATAAAGCTGATTTGTTTACTTGGGATAAACCATCTTATGCTTGTTTGGCTACAAGATTTCAACCAGGACAACAAATTACTGCTAATGACTTGATTCATTTAGAACGAGCTGAGGGCTATCTTTTCTCGCTTGGATTATCTGATTTTCGGGTTCGTTTGATGGGAAATAATGCCAAAATCCAAGTTCCAGAAAATCAAATAGTTATAGTTATTAAAAATAGGAATGAGATCCTCACATATTTTAAATCTATGTTTGATGATGTTGTATTAGATTTAGAGGTGCGTTCATGAGTGACAATATTAGAACTCTTTTAGAGAAAGTAAAAAATGGACAGCTGGATGTGGATACAGTCTTATTAAAGCTAAAGATGAAACCTATAGAAGACTTAGGATTTGCACATGTTGATCTTCATCGTCAAATACGACAAGGTGTGCCAGAGGTTATATATGGTGCCGGAAAA
This sequence comes from uncultured Veillonella sp., assembly GCA_915066865.1. Taxonomy (GTDB): domain Bacteria; phylum Bacillota; class Negativicutes; order Veillonellales; family Veillonellaceae; genus Veillonella. The sequence continues at coordinate 6,978 of CAJZEE010000083.1, read as the reverse complement.
ACTACAGAACAAATAATTGGTATTATCTCATCTATGATATCTAATGGGCAACGTCAAATATTAATTACAAGATTAGCACCGAATGTGGCTGCAGAGGTTCAAGAAAAGTATCAATTGACCTATATAAATGCTGCTCATATTGGTTATATTGGAGATCTTCCAAGTCAAAAAACTGAATCCGCTATAGCAGTTATTACTGGTGGTACAAGTGACTATAAGGTTGCCGAAGAATGTGCTATTACAGCAGAGTTTTACGGTAATACCGTTCATCGAATTTATGACGTAGGCGTTGCGGGTATTCATCGATTATTACAACATCTAAATACTATTATGTCTGCAAAAGTTATTGTTGTCATTGCAGGCATGGAGGGGGCCTTAGCTAGTGTAGTTGGGGGACTTGTGGATGTGCCTGTCATCGCGGTGCCTACTAGTGTTGGGTATGGAACAGCCTTCGGTGGTGTTACTGCGCTACTATCAATGCTAAATTCCTGTGCGAGTGGCGTAACAGTTGTCAATATAGACAATGGATTTGGTGCTGCTTATACGGCAAACATGATTAATCATATAGGTGAAAATAAATGAAACGATTATTTTTAGATTGCCAAATGGGTATTGCAGGAGATATGTTGACCGCTACATTACTAGGTTTAGTAGATAATCCTCAAACATGGATAAATCAACTCAATCAAATGGGAATACCTGATGTTACTTACTCACTAATATCTAAAGAAGATAAGGGAGTAGAAGGCTATCGCGTCGTGGTTACCATTAATGGTATAGAAGAATCTGAAAACCATAAAGGTAGCCCTAATGATCAGTATTATGGTGATCATCATAATAGTAATCATCATAATGATCATCACCATCATGGTACTCATCATAAATACGACAAATATAATGAGATACATACGTATGGAGAGCATGCTCATAGTGAAGAGCATATTCATGGTAGAGGTCTACAGGAGGTAACAAATATAATTAATAGTTTATCTATTTCTGATGCTTGTAAACAAAATGCTATAAATGTATATCATTTAGTAGCTCAAGCCGAGGCCAAGGTTCATAAATCGATAGTGACACAAATTCATTTCCATGAGTTAGGCATGCTCGATGCTATTGCAGATGTTGTGGCCGTTTGTGTTCTTTTAGAGAAATTGAAGTTTGATGAGATTATTATATCGCCTATACATGTAGGTACTGGAACTGTTCAGAGTGCTCATGGAGAACTACCTGTACCTGCACCAGCAACGATGGAGTTATTAGCTGGCATTCCAATATACGCAAATTATCAGATTAAGGATGAGTTATGCACGCCTACAGGCGCTGCATTAGCAAAGTATTTTGGTACATCATTTAGTGAAATGCCTGTTATGACACCAACGATAGTTTCTTATGGATTTGGGACTAAACAATTTGAAAGACCTAATTGTATTCGCGCTTTTGTAGAAATGATAAATGATTCAGAAGATTCAATCATTGAGCTGTCTTGTAATCTCGACGATATGACACCAGAAGAAATTGGTTTTTGTATAGAACAGTTACTACTTTCACCAGCACTAGAAGTGTTTACAACACCGATTATGATGAAAAAACAACGTCCAGGCACAATGCTAACTGTTTTATGTAAGGTTGAAGATATTGAGATTATACGAAATTTAATTTTTAAGCATACTACTAGCCTTGGTATTCGATACTATCGATGTGAACGATATATTTTGAATAGGTCTATAGGAGAAATAGACTGGGAAGGTAGTACGATTGCTTTCAAAAAAAGCAGTGGCTTTGGTGTAATAAGAAATAAATATGAATATGATTCATTAGCTGCTATTGCTAAGCGTAATGATATTAGTTTATTAGACCTTAAACGACAATTGGGTAAGAAGGAGGATTGATTTGTCGTAGCGATCTATTTATAGTTTGGTAGTTTTTAGTTAAGGAGTGATTTTCATGAAAACATTTAAAGTACCATATTCAAAAGGTTTTGTAGATATCAATATTCCTGATCAAAATATAGTAGGTATATTAGAATCTAAAGCACATTTTTATAAGGCTGAGCTATCACAAGAAGCATTAGTAGAACATGCGCTAGATAATCCTATTGGGAGCCAACGCTTAGAAGAGTTGGTTAAGGGGAAATCCAACATGGTCATTATTACAAGTGACCATACGCGTCCAGTACCTAGTAAAATTACGATGCCAATTCTACTTCGTCGTATTCGTGAAGCCAATCCATCTATCGATATTACCATTTTATTGGCAACTGGTTTCCATCGTCCTACTACTCATGAAGAAATGGTAGATAAATTTGGCCCTGAAATCGTAGCAAATGAAAAGATTGTAAATCATATTTCTGGCGATGCTAGTCAAATGGCAAAAATTGGTGTATTGCCATCCGGTGGGGAGTGTATTATCAATAAACTAGCTGTAGAAACTGAGCTATTAATTTCTGAAGGTTTTATTGAGCCACATTTCTTTGCTGGTTTCTCTGGTGGTAGAAAAAGCGTATTACCAGGAATTGCTTCCGAAGTGACTGTAATGGCAAATCACTGTGCTGAATTTATTAACAGTCCTTATGCTCGTACAGGTATTATCGAAAATAATCCAATTCATAAGGATATGGTATATGCTGGTCGTACTGCGAAATTAGCATTTATTTTAAATGTAGTCATTGATGCAGAAAAACATATTATCAATGCCTTTGCTGGTGATATGGAAGACGCTCATGAAACTGGTTGTGCTTTTGTGTCTGAATTAGCAAGTGTGAAAGCTATACCAGCAGATATCGTCATCACTACAAATGGTGGTTACCCATTAGATCAAAATGTATATCAAGCTGTAAAAGGTATGACCGCCGCAGAAGCATCTTGTAAAAAAGATGGTATTATTATCATGATTGCCGCATGTAATGATGGACATGGTGGGGAATCTCTATACGAAAATCTTAAAAATGCGAAAACACCTCGTGAATTACTAGATCGCATTGCTAAGGTTCCTCGTAATGAAACAATTCCAGACCAATGGGAAATGCAAATCTTGGCTCGTATTTTAGATCAATTTACAGTTATTGTTGTAACAGACCAATGTGATCCTAAGATGCTTACAGATATGCATTTGCAACATACTGATACATTCGATGAAGCATTGAATAAAGCTTTGACATTAAAAGGTAAAGATGCAAGCATTACAGTCATTCCTGATGGTGTATCTGTTGTAGTAAAATCTTGATTTACATCAGTAGATTGAATTATTAGATTCTATTTTAGAGATTAATTTATAAACCACCTATCTTTTGTAGGTGGTTTATATTTTTATCTATATAATTATAATGATTTATTCAATTAGAATTCTAAGAACTATATAGAGTAAAATTAATATATTTTATTTAAAAAAGAGTTTTAAATATTTACTTAATGAGAGAATTAGAGCGTATTAAAAATTGTTCTAATTAAAAAGGTTTAGTTTTATACATAGATATACATATAATGTTGACTCTATAAATATAGATTATATATAATGAAATAATATTTATAGTATATTTTTATAGGAGGTCATTATGCAGCTTTTGGGAAATCTCAAAATACATTTTCTAGCGCTCGTATTAACTGTAGTCGCTGAATTTATAGGCATAAAAAAACTTGGTCCTGTTGTATTGTTGCCATTATTGTACACATTGATTCTAGGTTTATTAATTTCTATTCCTAAGTTTAAAATTCTTAGGATTAAACAGATGGAAAAATCCGCCGATTATATCGGTATCGCCGTTATGATCTTGATGGTAAAAGTAGGTTTAGGTATCGGTCCAAATCTTGGTATTCTTACAAGTGCTGGCTGGGCACTGTTATTACAAGAGCTTGGTCATTTCTTTGGTACTATTGTATTTGGTTTACCTGTAGCTTTATTAGTTGGTATGCGTCGTGAAGCAGTAGGTGCTTGTTACTCTGTAGACCGTGAGCCGAACGTAGCAATTATTATCGACAAATTTGGCTTTAGCTCTCCTGAGGGCCGTGGTGTTATGGGCATGTACATCTGTGGTGTTCTTATCGGCGCAATGTGGGCCTCCGTATTGGCTGGTATGTTGGCACAATCTGGTTGGTTCCATCCATTGGCATTAGCTATGGGCGCTGGCGTAGGTAGTGCTAGTATGATGGCGGCAGCTACAGCTCCAATCATTGCGGTATATCCAGATTACGAACAACAAATTATGGCTCTTGCTGGGGCTGCAAACTTGTTGACTACTGTTCTAGGTGTATACTTTGGTTTATTTGTTTCTTTACCAGTTATGGAAAAAACATACAACTTCTTTACAGGTCGTACCCGTGAACAAGATTTAGCAGAGGAGGCAGCACATCATGAGTAAAAGCGAAAAATTAACACAATTTGTCATCGTTATCTGTATTGCTGCTATCATTACTGCAGTAGGTAATGTAATGGATGGTAAACATCTATTTAGTGATAGTTTAGTTGGCGTAGCTATCTTGGCTGTCCTTGCTACAATTGGCGCTTTGATCTCTAACTTGCCATATGCTAATAAATTGCCTATGGTGTTCTGGGTATCTTTAGTTGGTGTTATTGCATCCTTACCAGGTATGCCTGGCCAAGAATGGATTATCGCTAAAACTAGCCAAGTTACATTCCTTGCTACAACAACACCTGTACTTGCGTACGCAGGTTTATCCTTAGGTAAAGACCTTGGTGCGTTCCGTCGATTATCTTGGCGTATTATTCCTGTTGCACTAGCTGTAACAGCAGGTACTTTCATCTGTGCAACAGCATTAGCCCAATTAGTACTTCATTTAGAAGGTTTAATTTAATACTAAATCATAATGTTAGATGTCTAAATTATGTTAAGATATAATTATAGAATTATATTTTAGAAGATATCTATACATCATGATGACATGATAGACCGTATTTTATACGGTCGATTTTATAAAGGAGATATTATGAGCCGTATGACAAAGGAAGAAGTAAAGCAACGTGTTTGTAAAGCTATTGTTGATGCACAACCGCGTTTACGAGAATTGGCTGAATCTATTATGGCTGAACCAGAATTGGGTTTTAAAGAGGTAAAAACCTCTAAAAAGGTTCAAGCTATGTTTGATGAACTTGGCATTTCTTATACTACTGGCCATGCATTGACAGGTGTAAAAGGTAGAATGAAAGGCCGAGATAGTAAATATACGGTTGCAATGGTGGGGGAATTAGATGCCATTCTCTGTCCTCGCCATCCTCGTGCCGATGATTTAACAGGGGCCGCCCATTGCTGTGGTCATAATGTACAAATTGCGAATATGTTTGCTGTCGCTATGGGTTTACAAGCTGTGATGGACGAATTAGCTGGCGATGTTGTATTATTTGCTGTTCCGGCAGAGGAAATGATTGAAATTGATTACCGCAATAAATTGCGTGAGCAAGATAAGCTTAAGTATATGGGTGGTAAGCAACAGCTCATCTATGAAGGAGCTTTCGACGATATTGATATGGCTATGCAAATGCATGTGGAGACAGCCAAAACACCAGCTGGTGAAATGGGGCTTGGTAGTACCTCCAATGGTTTCGTATCTAAACTGATTGAATATCACGGTAAGGTAGCTCATGCGGCTCAAGCACCTCATGAAGGCATTAATGCTCTTAATGCTGCTTTGATGGGGGTTATGGGGGTTAACTCCATTCGTGAAACTTTCAAAGAAAGCGATTATTTCAGATTCCACCCAATCATTAATCAAGGCGGTACATTGGTAAACTGTGTGCCTGATTATGTTCAAGTTGAAAGCTACGTGCGTGCCTCTAATATTCAAGCTATCGTAGATGGTAACTATCGTGTGAACAGAGCATTAAAAGCCGGTGGCGATGCAGTAGGGGCAACATGTGTTATCCATGACCTACCAGGCTATTTACCGATGCGTAATGATGAACGTATGAATGCTCTATTACTAGAAAATTCAAACCCTATCTTTGGTGAAGCCAATGTATATCAAGGCCCACATATTACAGCTAGTACAGACATGGGCGATGTATCTCACCTGATGCCGGTTATCCACCCTTGGGTTGGCTGTATCAGTGGTGTACTACACAGTGCGGAATATGAAATCTCTGTACCTGATGTAGCGTACATTAAAACAGCACAAGCCTTGGCTATGACCATCGTAGACTTACTATACGATGACGCAGCAGGTGCTAAAGATGTATTAGATAACTTTACTCCGGCATTAAATAAACAAAGCTATATTGAACTATTAGACCGTATTGCTAAGGGTGAATAAAATAAACCACCTATTGAAGATAAATTGATTATCTTTGGTAGGTGGTTTTACAGTTTAAACTCTCTATTGACTATCAAAATAAAAACATAATAAAATATTTTACTATCAAATGGTACATTTAGTATTTATATCTGTGAAATTAAGGTGTTTTTATGTCTATTAGAAAACTTATCAATATAACTGGCACAGTATTTATATCTTTATTAGTAATTATTTTAACCTTTGTTGGAATTAGAATATACGAATATCAAATATTTATATCTTCTCTTGTAGATTATGGTAAACATACAGGGCTTAATAAAAATATGACTGGTTTTGCTACAGATTTTCCATATATCTATTCTAATGGTGATTTCGGTATAGTTGTTGTTAACGTATTACCCTATGGTACAGTACGTATCATTCTAAATCATAAAGGCTTTAGTAAAACATTTGAAACTCCAGAAGATGGTAATTTAGAGTCTTTGCAAAGAGCATATGGTAATGAACTTATAATCTTAGAGAGTATTGATCAATTTTCAGAAGATGAAAGAAAGATTATTTCTGAGATAACTAAGAAAGACGCCAAACCAAGATATGATCGTGATACTTGGGTTACTAGATCATACTAATATATAGGAACGTAAATCTTAAAAATAAATTGGATAATAGTACATGAAGATTAGAATAGTTAAGCTTTTAAATTTAAAGATCGGAAGAGCGTCGTGTAGGGAAA
>CAJZEE010000082.1 GCA_915066865.1 uncultured Veillonella sp. | reverse complement strand
GATTTGCTTTTATCTGAAATATATATACCATTGTATATTCCATCTAATTTTATAGTTACTCTAGGTTCAAAATCTGATTTATATAAATCTTGACTATCCAATTTTATTGTTCCATGTGCAACTCCCTGTAATGCAGTCGCAAGACTACTTTTTCCACTACCATTTGGCGCTACAATAATATTAAAACTATTAGCATCACAGTTTTGAAATTTTAATTTAAAAGATTCATTTCCAGATCCGAAACTTTTTATATTTTCAAAATTAATATAATTTATTTTATTCATAAAACAACCTTTCATTTAATAAAACTTGGGAACAGCGTAAGTTGGGTGATGTAGCAATTATTACTGGGGGAGGAACTCCAAGCACTAATGTTCCTGAATATTGGAATGGAGATATTGATTGGTATTCTCCAGTAGAAATAGGTAAGAATCGCTATGTTAGTAAAAGTACTCGAAAAATAACAAAGTTGGGTCTAGAGAAAAGTTCTGCTAAATTACTTCCAATTGGAACTGTTTTATTCACATCAAGGGCAGGTATAGGTAATACAGCAATTTTACAAGCTGAAGGGTGTACAAATCAGGGGTTTCAATCGATTACTCCTGATTCAAAAGAATTAGATACGTATTTTTTATATACTATGACACCGAGATTAAAGCGTTATGGAGAAGTAACTGGTGCAGGATCAACCTTTGTTGAAGTTTCTGGTAAACAAATGGAAAAGATGAGTTTAGTACTCCCTTCATTAGAGGAACAAAAACAAATAGGCCGATTTTTTAGGACTATAGATGATTCTATTACCCTTCATCAGTAAAAGCCATTTCTATATAATAATTCTCATGCTAATCCAGCCATAGACCGCATCACTAGATCAATATCTCTATTTTCCATTTCTTGAATAATATGTATATATGTTTTTTGTGTTGTCGTCATACTCGCATGCCCAAGTCTTCTTGCGACACTTGCAATCGACACTCCTGCAAAGAGTAATAGTGAAGCATGTGTATGTCGTAATCCATGAATTGATATGACTGGTATTCCCAACTTTTTACAATACCGTTCTAATACACCATTTATTGTCGAATTGAATACACGACCTTTAACAAATATAGGCTTATCTTCAGGTAAGCCTTTAATTAGTTCTGAGAACTTTATGATTGTTTGCCAATCAAGCTGTATTTTTCTCACTGATGAGCGATTCTTCGTTGGCAGGAATCCACCATTTCCTTTATAATCCCACGTTTTATCCACAATCAATGATTGATGTGAAAAATCAAAATCCTTTGGTGTTAATGCTAAAGCTTCTGAAAATCGCATCCCAGTTTTTGCTATTATCAATATCAACCAATCCCAGTTAATCTCGGATGTCAACTTCAAGTTAACTAACAAGGTATGTAATTCAAACTGATTTAGATATTTGATTTTCTTTATTCTCGGTGACCGACCTTTTATAATAGCCTTCCGCGTCGGATCCCTATCAATAAATCCTTCATCTACTGCATCCAATATAGCTGCTTTAATTTGATGATGAAAGTCCATTGTTGTTTGTCGTTCATGAAACTCTGCATAATCATTTAATAATTGTTGATACGATATTCTGTTTAATTGTGAAAGCTTAAGTTCAGGAACTAATTTTTTTAACCATAATAGAGTTATCTCATATTTTCGCATTGTTACATTACGAATAGCCCCTTCTTTATAAATTCGTATCCACTTTTCGTAATAAATATAAAATAGTTCGGATTTTTCCTCTATTGTCAACATAATTCCACCCCACCATTTACGCTGTTCCCACATAGAAATGGCTCTTGCTGATGAAGGGTAATATCTTTATTAATCAAAGAAAAAAGATTTGCTATTTTCTCTTGCTCTAATAGGAGTTGTGGAATCATATAATCAATATTACTAATAGTTGACCAATTCACATAAATTTGGGTATTACCTTGACTCGCTTTAACAATATATTTTCTTTGTTCTGGTGCATTTAACATATGGTATAAAAACATAGGAAGAAAATCCTTTGTATCAACCTCAATTCGTTCTGTTCGCTGATTATATACATATGTATTATCTTGATCGATTAATAGTACCCGGCCAATTATATTCCCTGAAGCGGTCTTATCATTTAAGATCATTGTTAAATCATATTTATTAAGAATCCTAGACTTAGTTTTGTCTGTCTTATTAACCCTTAATCCTTGATCATTATAAACTGATTCTTCTGAATAACTACCAATATTAATAACTTTATAAGTTCCTCCATCAACAAATTCTGATTCAATTGATGTTCCACCTGTCGCTATTCCAAAATCATTTAGCTTACGCTGTTCCCAAGAAAATAAAAAGCCGTATTAAACACCATATAATGTCTAATACGACCAAATCTAAACGTTTCTGACCATATACGGACAAAACTTCGGATATTCTTTTATTAACAAATATACTATAAGATTTTATGTTGCTACTTCAATTCATCTCTTAACGGTATAACTTCATCAAACAAACATACTTCCCATGCTTCTATCATGTGTTGAGGATATGAAAATGGATCAGAATCGGGGTGTTGTTGTACATATACAGGATAGTTAGCACTGCCTACTATTCTATTTTTATTGTATATATCTTCACCTAGTGTAGATTGATTTACAGAAACCATAAGTTCATCCGGATCAACACACCATATTGATGCAAAGGATTCAACAATAGAGTCATAAGCTTTAGTAAAATATTCTCTTTTTATTTTCAATAGATTACTATCTTTATCTATCACCTGTGTATCAATATCATCAAGAATATGTTTATAAATAGTACGGACTGATTCACTCTTATTCAACTTTGTTAAAGCATCTTCAATTTTTGCACGAGTGTCTTGACTGTTCGCCTCATATTCACTTAATAAAGCATCTATATAGCTCTTATCAACAGTATATGTCTGTACTGTACTAGAATCAAAGAAATCAATTAATTCAATACCAGGTTCATTCTTATCATCAGGTTTTAAGGATGCTTTTATCGTATTATATAAGCCAATATTGTCTTCTATAATTGCAATCTTTTTAGAAAAGGTACCATGTTTGTCATTATCAAGTTCTATGTTAAAGTCATCATATGAGGCAATAGCACGATAAGCTTTATTTAAATCCTGGAAGCACTTCACAAAGTTAATTCGATCTGAAACGGGAGCATATTCAGTAATAGGATTATTTGGATTTATAGCCTCTAATTTTACTAAAGCTGTATATGCAGCATTAAACTTCTTTTTAGATTCTTCATATGTTGGGTAGATCAAACTACTATTATTATTCGTTTGAGAATACAACCGCGTTGCTGCATATACATGTTCCTTCATCGTCGCAGGTTTTCTAAAGGTTGTAATCAAACCTTTATCTTTTCCTTTATATGTTCGATTAGTTCTAGAAAATGCTTGTATGAGTCCAGCATATTGTAAGTTCCGATCTACAAACAAGGTTTGACATCTAGGAGCATCAAATCCTGTTAATAATCGATCTACAACAATAACTAAATCTAAATGTTTACCAAATTCTTTAAACTCACCCTTTTTACGCGCTAACCTATTGTTAATGTCACCATTATAACGATTAATACTTTCAATAGACCAAGAGGTCCCAAACATCTGATTATACTCATCAATAATCTCAGCCATTTCAGTTTCTTTTAATGCTGAATCCTTTGTATTTTCCTCTAAAGAGTATGTAATTGCCACACGTGGAAAATCTGGATCATTCATAACCGCACCCTGGCGCAAAGGATTATTAGGAAACTGTGTTTCTAACCAGTTCTTATCGGCTGTAAATTTCTTAATTGCCTTATAATAACGCTTCGCCATATCAATGGAACTAGTTGTCAAAATAGCAGACATTGTTGGCTTACCATCTTTGAATACAAATTTACTATATGCATTGTTAGGGCTTAAAATTTTGCGAATTACAGATTGAATATGGTCATCTGACTCATAATGTGTACTCTGTAAATATTGCTCTTTATCAATATCCTTCATAGATTCAATAGTAGACACTAGCTCCTCATCGGTATAATTGATATTTTTTTCTTCCGAACGCATTGCTCGATACACTACATTCGCCAGTTCATCCTGATGTATAGTAGATTCATGTTCTACCTGAAATCCCAATACAGATCCATCTTCAAGCGCATTTTTTATAGTATATCGATGTAAAACTTCTCCATATTGATCATGTGTAGTGCGGGCATATTGACCATCAGAACTCTTTTTATTCTCCTCAAAAATAGGTGTACCTGTAAATCCAAACCATGTCGATTTTGGAAATACTTTTTTAATATCATCCATATTTTGAGCACTAATAGCTCTATGACATTCATCAACAATAAATACAATATGTTTTCCTCGAAGGTTAGCAAGTCTTCCTGGTTCTTTTTCTTGCAAGTATTCAACAGCCTTATTTAGTTTTTGGCGTGTAGTCACAATTACTACATTAGAACTTGAATCCTGTTTAAGAGCATTTGAAAGCTCCTCGGTATTCCCCGTGCCGACTATAAGTGTATTTTTGTTAGTATTTACACCTGTTGAGTAAGCAGAGGCAAATTTAGTAAACTCTGATGTCGTTTGATTATCTAAATCTTTTCTATCTAACAGCATAATAGTTCTATCTATCCCACTCTTTTGGGCAAGTAGTTTTGTAGATACAAAACTAGTTATAGTCTTACCTGAACCAGTTGCATGCCAAATATAACCAGATTGATGTTTACTTGCAGCCTCAAAAATTGCTTCTATAGCATGAATTTGGTATGGGTGTAAGACCATTAATATCTTACTGCTTACTTCTTCACTAAGAATCATATATTCAGATACTAATTCATGAGCTCTTGGAATATTTAATACCTGCTTTACAAACTCATTAATATTCTCAACCCTTGTGTTATCTCGAGTTCGCCAACCAAACATAAATTTTTCTTGTAACTCACCTTTTGGAGCAGCAGCCATATATCGAGTCGTTTGTTCATTAGACATAACATATAGCTGTAGCGTTTGGAATATAGTATTTGAAAATGTCCCTTCATCAATATATTTTTCTATTTGATAATAGGCTTGCTTAACCCCATCCTTTGCTATGGCTGTTTTTAATTCTATTTGAATAATCGGCAGACCACCTATCAATAAAGTAATATCAAATCGACGACTTCGTTCTTCTAAGTTAGATTTATTTTTTGCAATTTGATGTACTATTTCATAAGAAGAAAAACCACCATTTTTTTCAATACTAGAATAAATAATTAACTCTATACGCCCTAAACCATTATCTCTTTCCAGAACAACTGAACACTTTCCCTTTTCACCACGCAGCCATTTTGCGGCTTCAAAAGGCGTTTTAGTATTTGCCAATATTTCTGATCGAATTCGCTCAAACTCACTATCAGTTAACATATTATCATTAAGTTCACTTTTATTTCGAATCTCAATAATATTACGTAAATTGTTCCATAAATCTTCTTCTGTTTTTAAATCCGACCGAAAAGTCCATTGTCCATGTTGTGCACAAAGTAAATCAATTAGATTTTGTTCGAGCTGAGCTTCTTTTGTATTATTTAATTTCCCCATATAGTTATCCCTGTAATTCTATACAAACATTTTTTGAAGCAAGCCTTTTTTTACTTCTTGTAACCTTTCTAACTTACGCTGATGAAGGGTAATAATACTATCTATTTTTGATAATACAGCGGAAATCAGGTTTTGTTCTTGGCCCGAGCTAGGTATCGATATACTTTGTTCAATTAATTCAGTTTTTGTAATCCCTTTTATTGATGTTCCTTGAAGTACTTTGGCATTTTCTTGCATTAATCGATATAGTTGATATGCAAGAAATTTAATATCACTTCCATCAAAATCACTCAAAGACAAAAAATCTTGACTAGTAGTAAAATCTTGATTTATTACTGCAACTTTACCAACACCCACTCTCGTAACTAAAGCAATTGAATCACGAGAGATCAATTTAGCTGCTGAATTCTTTAACGCATTATTGTTAATAAATTTATTTATATTAACATGCACAATATCACCTTCAACTAAATCTGATGACTGTATCCAAGGTATATTACCACTCCAATATTCAGGATTAGCTGTTTTAGGAGTTCCTCCACCAGTTTTTATTTTGGCAATATCATCTAGCTTACGCTGTTCCCAAGCATCAGTAAACCCTTTAAATCTAACCCCTGGAATTTGACTTCCATTTCTTGGAAATAATTTTTGTAACAATGATTTTTTAGCTAAATTGAGTTTTTTAAGCTTACACTGATGAAGGGTAATCATTTTAGCAATATGGTAAAATAAACTACCAATTTTTTCTTGTTCATCTAGATTTTTTGGATATTCAATCATTGTATCTTTCAAGGCAGATTTAGATATCGAACTAACTTTTATGCCCTGAACTAATGGTCTAAGCTGCATCCTATAAGAATTTGAATTAAAAAAATTACCTAAATAACCTTTACCAAATGGAATTAGTGGTCTACAAGGGATTGTATGTAAACCACCAAGAATAAATGGCGCATTTACATTCTGCAACTCAATCGCTTTACCAACAGTATCATCTTCAGCTGTATCCGAAAAGATGATATCCCCATCTCGGAGTAATGATTTACTAAATTTAGATAAATCAAACTCAGAATTAATATAAGGTATATCTTTACTAGATCCGTCTAGTATCTCATCAAATTTAACAAGGATATCACCATAATGAATATTCTTTACATTGGGTTTTTTATAATTTAATGAGTCTCTAGACAAAGTATTATTTTGTAGGTATTCAAATGTTTCCCCCAACTTACGCTGTTCCCAATCTTCAGTAAATCCCCTAAATCGTATTCTTGGTTTATTTGCCATAATTAAATACCTCAAGTACACCATTTAACCAATCTTTATCTTCATCAGTACAGTCTAACTGAAGAAGCATATCATAAATTTCTTTTTCTAATTTTGCTTCTTCTTCTTTAATAGCATTCAGCTCTTTGCCAAGTACAACCATGTCAATAGGAGCTTCTTCTTCGAATGTATCAACATAGCGTGGAATATTTAGGTTAAAATCATTTTCTTTAATTTCTTCAAATGGTGCTAAATAAGAGTACTTTTCAATGCTTTCACGACTTTTATATGTATCAACAATACGTTTTATGTGCTCTGGTTCCAATTTATTCTGATTTTTGAATTTTGTGAAATCATTACTTGCATCAATGAATAACACATCTCGTCCTGGTCGATTCTTTTTAAGAATAATTACAGTAGTCGGTATGGATGTTCCAAAAAATAGATTTGCAGGCATCCCAATCACCGCATAAATACTTCCATCTTCTAATAGTTTTTTTCGAATTGTACCTTCTGCTGCCCCTCTAAATAAAACACCATGTGGCAAAACAATTGCCATGGTACCAGATGTTTTTAAATGATAAAAGCCATGTAAGAGAAAAGCAAAGTCAGCTTTAGATTTAGGTGCTAACTTTCCATAACGATTAAAACGTGCATCATCCATAAATGTAGAATCTGCAGACCACTTTGCAGAGTATGGAGGATTCATAACTACAGAATCAAACATATACGGCTCATCTGTCGGCCAGTCTTTATTTAGTGTATCCCCATTATGTAGACGTTGATCTTCAGCATTTACTTCATGAAGAATAAGATTCATGCGTGCAAGATTATATGTAGTTACGTTAAGTTCTTGTCCATGGTATTGTACACGATCCGGATTATTTAAATACTTACGTACATTTAGCATCAATGAACCAGAACCCATTGTAGGGTCGTATACAGTAAACGATGGTGTATCCTCTTGTCCAATTGTTACAATTTGAGCCATCATATTAGATACTTGTTGGGGGGTGTAAAACTCACCTGCTTTTTTACCTGAGCCAGCAGCAAATTCACCAATCAGATATTCATATGCATCACCAATCACATCACCATCATGACCTAACACATCAACTTCATCTAGTTTTTTAATAACTTCACTAATGGTAATATTTCGTTGATTTGCATCTACACCAAGTTGTTTTGAATCTAAATCAATATCATCAAATAGACCTTCGAATTGTTTGTATGCCGTTTCCAATCGTACAAAAGCATTTCTCAAATGAACCAATTCAAAAGAGTTATCCTTAACAGAATTAGCAAGCTCACTAAAAAGATATTGTGGTTCTATATGATACCCTAACGTATCTGACATAGTCGCAATAAAAAACGCTTTGCTTTTATCATTTAAAATATAAGATTTATACAGTTCTGTTTGCTTTGCTACTGTATTATATTCATCAAGGGATTTATAAGCTTTTACAACTGTAGACTCTAATAATTTATCAGATAAATATTTATAAAAAAGGCTCTGTCACAACAAATGGTTGATTTTGACGAGAAATAGCGTATAATAATAGTA
>CAJZEE010000081.1 GCA_915066865.1 uncultured Veillonella sp. | reverse complement strand
ATTATGGTTGGTTTTGACTTTGTCAAAACCCGCACTCTGGCATATGTTCAATCATATGATTGATTACCTATCATTGTTCAGTTTTCAAAGATCTGTTATCAATTTGCACTACTTCATTATTAAGTACTGTCGTAATTGACGACTTGATTATAATAACATTATGACCACTTTCATGTCAACACATTTTATAATCTTTTTTGAAGTTCATTTTAAACCTCTAAGTGTATTGCTACACTCATTAAGAAACAGCCGCTCAAACGACTGTATGCATATTATAGTACAATGAAAATATAATCGCAACCCCCAATTCTCAATTTTACAAAATCTTCATTTTATTTTCATTTTTAATCATAAACCTAATAATTGATTTTACACAATTAATTATGTACAATGTAGCTGTAATAAAGAACTTCCAGCACAAATTAGTTTTCTTTTATTAGCGTTTACCAATATGAATATTACATTATTGTAAGGAGATTGAGTATGAAACTATCAAAACATTTATTATCAAAAGCTGTAGCTATAGCTGCTATATGTGCTACTATGGGAACTACCACATTAGCTGCACCACAGGGCACATTTGATACTTCAGAAATTAATATTACTGGTCAAGCGTCTCGATCTGTAGCACCTAACTATGCGATTTTAACACTTGGTATTACAAGCCAAAATACCAATATCAATGCTGCAAAATCTAATAATGATCGTATTATGAGTAATTTAATTAGTCAATTAGCTAACTTAGGTGTTGCAAAAAAAGACATCTATACATCTAGCATTTCCATCAATCCAACGAGCGACTATCAAGACGGCAAACGCATCAATACAGGTTACAATGTATCAAATCATGTAACAGTTAAGATCAATAACCTTGATAACGTAGGAAAGGTTGTCGATGCCGCTGTTAGCGCTGGTGCTAACGACATCAACAACCTTTCATTCCAAAATGATGTGTCTCAACAATTATCTGATTCTTTAACTACAGAAGCGATTCAAAACGGTCGCCATAAAGCAGAAGTTATCGCAGCTGCCCTCGGTCGTACATTGGGACCAGTAAAAACTGTTTCCATTAGCACAACTGAAACTAGCACAATGGACTCTGGTTACTATCGTAACCCAGTAATGCTAAAAGCAGCTCTCGAAACTACTACGCCTGTAGAAAAAGGCTCTTTAATAGTTTCACAAGACGCTAACATCACTTATTATCTACAATAGAATTTTCCGGTACCACACCTTCGTGTACAGCTACAATGCCGCCTGTCAATTCATGATAGGTGGCATTTTCATATCCAAGAGATTTCCAGATTTCTAAAATCTCACTTTGATGCGGGTATCTACGTAAAGATTCTGGAAGCCATGCATAGGAAGAGTTATCTTTGCTCAATTTTCCTATAATAGGCAATATATATGAAAAATAGAAGTTATATAACTGTTTAAACCCAAACATACTTGGTTTTGCAAGTTCTAACACCACAACCTTCCCCCCTGGTTTTACCACGCGTTGCATTTCAGACAATACCTGCTTAATATCTGGAACATTTCGCATTGCAAAGCCACTCATTGCAGCATCAAATGTATTATCCTCATATGGTAAGGCCATGGCATCACCTTGTACTAAATTTACTTGATTAAGTAAACCAGCAGCCTCAATACGAACACGACCTTGATTTAGCATTTCACTATTAAAGTCTAATGCCTCTACCTTCAAAGTGGGCTCTTGACGTAATGCTTCCTTCGTAAATACACAAGTGCCACATGCCACATCAAGTACATATTGGTGAGGACCGATATTCATCGCTTTTACAGAGAATTTACGCCAAAAATAATCTTGTCCAAAGCTTAACACCGTATTCATTAAGTCATAGTTTTTTGCAATATTAGAAAAAACGCCTTGTACAAATTTCTCTTTATCTGCATACGTTTTAAATTCTTTAGTATTCATTATGGACCTTTCACAAATCAAGAACTATGTTCAAGAATTATATATGGCATAGTATACCACACTATAGGAACGCTAAAAAGAATCCTAATATATATACTCTATATAATGACTATGTAATATATACATACCTACTAAAAACACTGGTATTTAGTATTTTCCGCTACATAATATAAAACTAAACACACATATCTATTTTTTACCTATATTCATAATAAATATATACGACTATCGATTATAATATCTATTGCCACCATTTCATGTTCGTTGTATAATGACATATGTCCATGTTGAAAGGATACTTTATCATGGGATTTTATTTGTTTTTATATAAGTATTGGAGTGTACTATGAATCGATTTGTAAAATCAATCAATAGAGTCAGTCTAATCCAACAAATTATCATAGGTTTGATTATTGGTATTTTAACTGCTCTTTATGTGCCCGATGTGGCCAATGAACTTGCTTTATTAGGAGTCCTCTTCGTTGGAGCGCTAAAAGGTATCGCCCCTATCCTCGTATTTTTCTTAGTAATTGCTGCGATTAGTAAACATCGCTCTGGACAAAAAACAGGTATGGGCTCTGTTATAACCTTATATTTACTAGGTACATTCCTATCTGCGGCTTTAGCAGTAATCGTAAGTTTCTTTTTCCCTACTACATTACACCTAGCAGCAGGTGCAGCCGATGCCGCACCACCTCAAGGTATCGTAGAGGTTATGACAACATTACTAAAAAATGTAGTTGATAATCCTGTAAAAGCATTAATGACTGCTAACTACATCGGTATTTTAGGTTGGGCACTTATCATTGGTGGTGCTTTACGCCATGCACCGATGAATACGAAGGAAGTTATGGAGTCCATTGCACAAGCTATTACTACTGTAGTAGGTTGGATCATTCGATTCGCCCCTCTTGGTATTATGGGCCTTGTAGCAGAATCCATTGCTACTAACGGCATCGAAGCCTTGATTGGGTACTTTCAATTACTCGTATTATTACTTGGTTCTATGATCTTTGTAGCACTAGTAATCAATCCAATTTTATCCTTTATTTACCTTCGTCGTAATCCATACCCATTGATATTCAAATGCTTACGAGAATCTGCAATCTATGCGTTCTTTACACGTAGTTCTGCTGCAAACATTCCCGTAAACCTTGATTTAGCCAAACGATTGAAACTTAATCCAGATATGTATTCCGTATCCATTCCATTAGGAGCTACAATCAATATGGGTGGTGCAGCAATTACAATCACAATCATGACATTAGCTGCGGCGCATACATTAGGTATCGTTGTAGATATTCCTACCGCAATCCTATTATCTGTTATTGCCACTATAGGTGCATGTGGGGCTTCCGGTGTTGCAGGCGGTTCCTTGTTACTCATTCCATTGGCTTGTTCCCTATTCGGTATATCCAATGATGTAGCAATGCAAGTTGTAGGCGTAGGCTTTATTATCGGGGTATTACAAGATTCCACGGAAACTGCACTTAACTCTAGCACAGATATCCTCTTCACTGCTACTGCTGATTATGCAAAACGCGGTTATCATCAAGATTGGAACTAAAATTTTTTTAGACGATCCTTTGGGACCGTCTTTTTTTTGTAAACTAATTGTACATTCTTTTATAGGACTTTGTGAAAGTTACATATATCCGCGCCTCTTAATTTTCTGGAAATAATATTATGTATTTGGATAAACTAAATATAAACTTTCACCAATCACTAATAAACTATATTGATTTTCTTCAATGTAGTGGTATAATATAGTTAATGATAATAACTATTAGTAGATATATAGGAAGGAATCAACATGAAACAATACGATATTATTGTAGTTGGTACAGGCGGCGCAACCATCGTAGCTGATGCTGCGCTCAAAAAAGGCCTTAAAGTGGCAGTCATAGAAAAAGGTAAATTTGGTGGTACATGTCTAACTCGCGGTTGTATTCCTACAAAAGTTATGGTTACAGCAGCTAATGCAATTCAAGAAACAAAAGAATTCAAAAAAATTGGCGTTAACGTTGGACCTGCTACTATGGACTGGCATACTGTGTCCAAGCGTACTTGGCATAAAATTGACGAATCTGCAGGCATCTATGATTATTACAATGCCTATGACAACGTAGATGTGTATCGTGGTGCAGCAAGCTTTGTATCTGATAAAGTGATGAACATCCATCTTAACGATGGGTCTGGCATTGTAGAAATTACAGCGCCTACAATTATCCTTGGTACTGGTGGCTATAGTAATGTACCTAATGTACCAGGTCTTCAAGAATCAGGGTTCCTTACTAGTGAAAGTCTCTTTGGTGATAAATTCCCTAAACAGCCATATAAATCCCTTGCTGTACTTGGTGCGGGTCCGATTGGTGTTGAGTTCGCTCATGTATTTGATTCCGCTGGTACAAAAGTAACAATTCTACAACATAATGTACGTTTAGTTCCTAAAGAAGATGCAGATATATCGGAACACTTGCTTAACAACTACAGAGAACGTGGTATTAACGTACTTCTAAACCAAGACACTGTTGAAATCCGCCAAGAGGATGGCCTTAAAGTAGTAGTTACTAAAGATCGTACTACTGGCGAAATTACAGAAACTAAAGTTGAAGAAATCCTTGTAGCTGCAGGTATCCATCCAGCTGTGGAAGAACTTCACCTAGAAAATACTGGTATTGAAACACGGCCTAAAGGCTGGATCAAAACTAACGAATTTTTAGAAACATCCGTTGATGGTATCTACGCTTTAGGTGATGTCAATGGGGAGTCGGCATTCCGTCACCGTGCAAACTACGAAGCAGATATCATTGCTCACAATCTCTTCTATGCAACAAGTGAAGATGATTACCGTTGGGCAAAGTATGATACATTACCAAAAGTTACTTTCTCCTATCCTGAAATTGGTAGTGTAGGTCTCACAGAGGCTGAAGCTATCAAAGCGGGTTACAATGTAGGAGTTGGGAAGAACTTCTACTCCTCCACTGCAAAAGGCTATGCAATGGGTATCAACCCTGGAGATATAAACGATGGATTTGTAAAAATTGTGGTAGATAAAGACACCAACCATATCCTTGGTATGCATGTCGTAGGTCCTCAAGCCTCTATCCTCTTCCAGCCTTATGTGAACCTTATGAATAGTGGTGTAACTCCGTTGACAGCCATCAATGAAGAAATCGCTTCTGAACGCACTAAACGTTTACGTGAAAAAGGTATTACTCGTGAAATGGACCCTAGATCCGTTATCACTGTAGGCGAAACTATGAGCCCACATCCATCCCTCGTCGAGGTTATCATGTGGACACAAGTGTACTACGAAAATCGTTGGTAATACAACTATAGTTATAAATAATAAAAGGACTAAACCTAGGCGCAGTCCTTTTGTTGCAAACATATCTATTGTAAAAAAAATATTCTAACATAAGAGCACTATCAACCGATATTTTATAGTATCGGAATCGCAAAAAAGAGCCAAAGGCATTGCCTTCGGCTCTTTTCTTATTAATCATCAATAGATAGGTTAGCGGCCCATATCTATATCAGAACCCCAAACGAGATTTGTTTTACGACCATCGAAGCCTTGATCTGGCTCAGGTGGTAATTTATAGGATTTAGATTGTTCTACATAAGCACCTGTCTCAGCATCTACTGTAACAACTACTTTTTTACCATCTTGATGCATAGTCACATAGTATAAAACTTTACCATTATGAGCTTCAATTTTCCAGCCCTTCATAACAGCATCATTTCCAAGTTGTTGTTTTGCAACACGTTCTGCTTGTGTTGATTCAATAACTTTATCTTTATTAAAAATCTCACCAATAACTTTCTTAGGTTTGCCCCCCTCTTCCATATCAGAAGCATTACCAGTGATTACATCAATTTTCATCTTGTACTGATGATACTTACTATAACCAACTACTTTATAACCATAGTTCAAGTCATTAGAGTTGAGCTCTACAGAATGAAGCGCCGCATTAGGATAGCGATTTTGGAAAATAGTTCCAATTTGGCTCATAGTCATAACTATGGACTCGCCAGGTGCACGTTTTACAGAAATATCCGTACTTGTTTCAGGCTTTGTTTTGCGTGCATCTGCCACACTTGGTGTAGCAACGGATAACATGCCCACTGCTAATACCCCCGTTAATGCCATAGAAATCAACTTTTTATTCATTATAATCCTCCTACTAGATACCATGTTTCTATTAATCAAACTATTAGTACACTAGAATTTCTATAAGTTCATGCTATATTCAGCAACACGAAAAATATGTAAATAGTCATATCATTTAGACAATATACTATAAACCTTCATTAGATGCAAGTCGTCCATCTACATCAGTCATAATCAATTTATAGCATGTAGCCACTAAAGGTACACCGATCAACATACCAGTAACCCCCATCAAACTACCACCTACGATAACAGCAGCAAATACCCACAAACCTGGTAATCCAACAGAGTTACCTACAATTTTAGGATAAATAAAGTTACTTTCAATTTGATGTAGTATCTCCAGAATAATTACATAGATAAGAGCATCCATAGGGCTAACAGTAAGTAGCATAACGGCTCCAATGATACCACCAACATAAATACCTAATAGTGGAATCAAACCAGTTAGACCAATTACACAAGCAATCGTTGTAGCATATTCAATATTAAATAGCCATAAAGTAATACCTACCATCACGCCTAGAACCAAGGCATCTATAAACTGACCTACAAAAAAATTACTGAATGTTTGAACTGCTACACGAGTTACATAACTAACTCGATTTACCCACTCATCTGATGCATAAGCCTTTAATATACGTTTACCTTGTAACATAAGGCGTTCCTTATCAAGCAACATATAAACAGCAAAAATTAAGCCAAGACCTATGTTCAAAGTCCAAGACAATACGGTGCCCATTGCATTTACAATATATGTGCCACCTTTTGTCCCCCATTCACGAGTATATTTAGCAATATTCTCTCCACTTAGGGCATCTATAATCGTTTGATTCGACGCCATTGGAATGGTTTCTGTAATATGTTGCATCCATGTTTGGAAATCCGTATACAATTGCGGTGATGCAGCTACAATAATCGACATAGAATGAATCAATTGAGGTAAAGCCATCCGAGCAATAAAATACACAATAACACTAATTGTTACAAAGGATAGCAAAAGACTCAACGGGCGACGTATTTTATACTTCCATCCAGAGTCACACTTAGGCCATAGCCATCGTTCATAACGAACGACTAGAATATCCAATACGAAAGCAATACAAGCACCCACAATGAGCGGAACAAAAGCCGTAAAGATAGCGTCAAGACCACTAGCAATATCACTTATACGTAGTGCCATCATAATCATAATGCCCGCTAGTATAATAGCTCCTATGAGCTGTTTGTAATATTTGAATTCTTTCATAATAACCTACTTCACATAACACTATTAATAAGCTACACCTATATAACTATACGATTCTCACATCGCATACATTACCAAAGCATAATGAACATTGTATGACCTAGGATTGTATGCAATTTTAGTATAACACAAAAGTCCACCTTATCGCATGCTCGAATTCTCGATAAACAAGAGAGCATGATTGAAGGTGGACTTATTGTAGGCCTAATCTAGATTAGTCTAGAGATTAGCGATGAATATAAACGTCTACACGACGGTTTTCAGCTTTACCTGCTGCTGTAGAGTTAGTTGCAACTGGTTTAACATCACCATTAGCAATACCGATAAGACGATCGGCAGATACACCATGGTTAACTAAATATTGAGCCACATGTTGTACGCGGCGTTCAGACAAAGCAATGTTGTATTGAGGATTTGCATCAGTATCAGCGTTACCCATCAATTTAACTTGGTCTTGAGAATATTGGTTAGCAGCATTTACAGCAGCTGTTAAGTTTGGATATTGGTCTGCACGAGCAACATCTTGGTCGGAGTCAAAGTAGATAGATTGTACATAGTAATCCAATTTAGGAGTTTTATATGCAGGCGTTTCTACAGTAGGAGCTGGAGCCGGAGTGTATACAGGAGCTGGCGCTGGAGTGTATACAGGAGCTACGGATTTGTGACCACCGAAACGATAAGATAATCCTACTACAGGACCTTGGAAGGAAATATTAGACTTATCATCACGTTTAGTATTGATATAACGATACCCTGCATTAATATCCCAGTCTTGGTTAACTTTATAACCTAAACCTGCTTCCCAAGTGGTAGTTTTCTTAGTCCCTACACCCGCTTTACCATAAATGTCTACTTTAGAGCCAAGATTAGCTTTACCAATTACACCTAATTGAGCAATATTATTTGCTTTAGGGAATGTATCACCAGAAATGTGAGCATAACCGCCATATACTGCGAAATTTTTGTTCAAGGATTGAACCAAATTAACTTCTTGCATTCTATCACTATAGCTAGTGCCGAACATTTTATCATTCAAACCATGGTATTGGTATTGCAACGCTGTTTTATCTGTGAAAGCGTATGTTACACCGCCATCAAAGTTCCATTTTGCATCAGAAGTCCAAGCTTTAGTTTTTGCTTTAGAATCAGACGCACCAAGATCAACTTGAAACTCACCTTTATTGAATTGAGTTTGAGGAGTTGCACCTGCTACGGATACACCCACCGCAGGCACCTCCG
>CAJZEE010000080.1 GCA_915066865.1 uncultured Veillonella sp. | reverse complement strand
ATTTTAATCAATTAAATTATTAAAAAAGTATAAATAACTTGATACGAATCATAGGAATCATCATCTACAACACAATGTAAATGATGATTCCTATACGCCGTATATAGCAATATATAATTACCGAAACTTTGATAACAATAGGCTGCAATGAAAACATTGCAGCCTATACTTATCGCTTATAGCATATTATTTTGCGTAATCCACAACGCGAGTTTCACGAATAATTACGACCTTAATTTGGCCTGGATATTCAAGTTCTGACTCGATGCGTTTTACGATATTCCGAACAAGTAATGTAGACTCAGCTTCATCAATCTTATCCGGTTTTACTACAACGCGAATCTCACGACCGGCTTGAATAGCAAAACATTTTTCAACGCCTTCGAAGGATTCAGCGATTTCTTCCAATTTAGATAAACGTTTTAAGTAGTTTTCTAATGTTTCTCGACGTGCTCCTGGACGGGCAGCGGAGATAGCATCAGCGGCAGCTACTAATACAGCTTCTACAGTTTGGAACTCTTCATCACCATGATGAGCACCAATACAGTTAATTACTGCTGCACTTTCACGATATTTACGAGCCACATCAACACCGATTTGAACATGAGAACCTTCAAGTTCACGGTCTAATGCTTTACCAATATCATGAATCAAACCACCTCGTTTAGCCAAAGTTACATCACAGCCTAGTTCAGCTGCCATTAAACCTGCTAAATGAGATACTTCAATGGAATGTTTCAATACGTTTTGACCATAACTAGTACGATATTTCAAACGGCCTAAAATCTTAACAATTTCAGGATGTAAGCCATGAACATCAGCTTCAAATGTCGCTTGTTCACCAGCCTCTTTAATAGTTTGGTCCACCTCTTTACGAGCTTTACCAACCATTTCTTCAATACGAGCTGGATGGATACGACCATCTACAATCAATTTTTCCAGCGCAATACGAGCCACTTCACGACGAATTGGATCGAAGCCGGAAAGAATAACTGCTTCTGGTGTGTCATCGATAATCAAATCAATACCTGTTAATGTTTCGAGTGCACGAATGTTACGGCCCTCACGACCGATAATGCGCCCCTTCATTTCATCATTAGGCAATGCCACTACGGATACGGTAGTTTCCGCTACATGGTCAGCTGCACAACGTTGGATAGCAGAGGAGATAATTTCTTTCGCTTTTTTCTCCGCTTCATCCTTAGCTTGCTGCTCCATTTCCTTAACCATAATCGCCGTTTCATGACGGATTTCTTGTTCCACATTCGTTAACAAGATATTTTTTGCTTCTTCGAACGTCATGCCAGAAATACGTTCCAATTCTGCCATTTGTTTTTCATACAAAGCTTCTACCTTTTCACGGCTTTGGGCTAAGTCAGCTTCTTTGCGATGTAAAGCTTCCTCTTTGTGCTCAATATTGTCTAATTTTTTATCCAAAGATTCTTCTTTCTGAAGAATACGACGTTCCATACGTTGAAGTTCAGAACGACGATCTTTATTTTCTCGTTCTACATCAGAACGGAGCTTATGAATTTCTTCTTTCGCTTCTAATAAAGCTTCTTTCTTTTTAGACTCAGCTGTGCGTTCACCATTTGCAATGATGCGAGCAGCCTCTTGTTCAGCTTGATTCAGTTTTCCTTCAGCAATATTTTTTCTTAAAAAATAGCCTACCCCTAGTCCAATCAGTACCATTACCACTGCAATTAGACTATACTCTAAAATTTCTTTCACCTCCTTTTTATTTCTCAAAATTGAGCTTTCATGCTCCTTTTTATGCCCTTTATGCATTAAATTATCAATTAGCCATATCATCATATAAATAAATAAGGCTATTATTAATTTTAGACTTCAAAGCCCTTTCTGTCAAGATTTTACAAGCCTACCAAGGCCTCTCAAAAAGCAGAATTTATTCATAAAAATCATTGCATACAACTTGAATTGTGCTTGTTGAGAACCCCCTGTATTTGAGAAAACTAAAAACTTTTACCCGAGGAGTCTTCTCTTCATTGAGAATAGATCCAAATTTTTTTTCTACCACCCGATAAGCAGCTTTTACCTCATCATAAGCAGAAATTTCTTGAGGAATCGCAAGTCCTCGAAGTTTCATTTTTTGCTTAATCATATAAGCACCGTATTTCTGTTCTTTCATCAAATAGGCTAATACCTGCTCAGATAAACGTTCATCATTAATGTAATCATAATCTTTAAGGCGCTCAAGAACCCTCTCAATGATAGGGTCCTCGAATTGTTTACGTCTCATTTTTTGCGTCAGCTCATAAGAACTAAGGAAGCGCTGAGCTAGGAAGCGATACGCTTGATCCATAGCAGCTTGCATCGTTTCGTCACTCATGATTATACTTCTTCAGTTACTTCTTCACCAATTACATCGATTTCTTCAGTGCCAACAGCCAATGTATCACGAATAATGCGATCGATTTCATCAGCTATTTGTGGATTCTCTAACAAGTATTGTTTAGCCGCTTCCTTACCTTGCCCCATACGTTCCCCATTATAGGAGTACCAAGCACCAGATTTATTAATAATTTCCATATTTGTACCAATATCAATAAGTGTGCCAGTTTTAGAGATACCTTCGCCATACATCAAATCAAATTCAGCTGTCTTAAATGGAGGTGCCACCTTATTTTTGACAACTTTGACTTTTGTTCGAGCGCCAACATTTTCGTTGTTTGCTTTAATTAATTCCCCTTTACGAACATCAAGTCGTACGGAAGAATAGAATTTCAACGCACGACCACCAGTCGTTGTTTCAGGATTACCGAACATAACACCTACTTTTTCACGCAATTGGTTGATGAAGATAACAACTGTTTTGGATTTACTGATGATACCAGTCAATTTGCGCAAAGCTTTACTCATCAAACGAGCTTGTAAGCCTACGTGAGCGTCACCCATTTCACCATCGATTTCCGCTTTAGGAACCAAAGCCGCTACGGAGTCAACTACAACAATATCTACTGCACCACTGCGAACAAGAGCTTCTGTAATTTCTAAAGCTTGTTCTCCATTATCTGGTTGAGAAATCAACAAATTATTGATGTCTACCCCCAAGTTGCGAGCATATACAGGATCCATCGCATGTTCCGCATCAATAAATGCTGCAATACCACCTTGTTTTTGAGCTTCTGCTACAGCGTGAAGAGCCACTGTTGTTTTACCAGAAGATTCTGGACCGTAAATTTCAATTACACGGCCACGAGGGAAGCCACCTACACCAACAGCAATATCGATAGCAAGAGAACCAGAGGAAATCACCTCTACATTCATGCGATCTGCCGCTTCACCAAGACGCATAATAGCACCTTTACCAAAATCTTTTTCAATTTGTTTTAACGCGTTATCCAACGCTGCTTGTCTGCCATCTACAGCCATTATTTTATTTCCCCTTTTCTGTTATATAAGTATAAACATAGTATAGTGCTAGCTCTGCCGCACTTTGTCTAATATCTTCTCGATTGCCAATTAAATTAGCTTTATGGGCCACTGTGCCATATGGACCAGCAACACCAAACCATACAAGACCAACAGGCTTTTCTCGAGTACCACCTCCAGGACCAGCTATGCCTGTCGTAGAAACAGCATATGTTGTTTGGACAACAGTTCGTGCCCCCTCTGCCATAGCCTTAGCCACTTGTTCACTAACAGCGCCATACGCATCTAGCATATCTTGTGGTACACCTAAAACACGATGTTTCACATCATTACTATACGAAATGACACCACCCATATAGTACTCACTACTGCCACTGACATTAGTCAGTAATTTACCAACCAATCCTGATGTACATGATTCAGCAGTACTAATAGTACTATGTTCCTCTAACAAGGTTCGACCTAATGTTTCCTCCATAGAAATTGTTAAGTTGCGCCCTATGCGAGAGCCTAAGCGTTCTCGTATGATTGCATCCCAAGGATTAAGCAGGTCTTGTGCCGCTTCTAATGTTTCAGCCTTAGCAGTGATGCGAACCTCAATGTAGCCCTTTTTAATGAGCAAAGCTATGGTCGGATTAGATTGCTTCTTAATTAGATCCATCAAGGTGCTTTCTAAATCAATTTCACGAATATCATATACGCCATAACGATAGGATGTAACAACACCTTGAGAACCAAATCGGCCATTTAAATAAGGAACTACGCTCTCTTGGAACATGCCCTTCATTTCTCCAGGAGGTCCAGGTAAAAGTATGTACGTAGTGTCGCCATCTTCAACGACTACACCTGGAGCAACTCCAACAGGGTTATATAATACCTTTGCCCCTTTTGGTAATTGTGCTTCTCGCCGACTCGCATCAGGTATAGTACGGTTTACACTTTTAAAGAATCTTTCAAGCTCATTCATGGCCTCTTGATTAAACACAATAGGTCTGCCAATTGAATCGGCAAGTACATTACGTGTAATGTCGCCCTGCGTAGGTCCTAGTCCACCAGTACTAATAACGATATCAGCCCTTGTACTAGCGAGCTGAAAAACTTCAGCCATTCGTTTCGGATTATCACCTACCACCGATTGATGGGCAATGGTATATCCTAGTTTATTCAACTCTTGTGCTAGCCATGATACATTCGTATTTACTGTATCACCTAGCAATAATTCTGAACCTGTAGAAATAAGTTCTACAATCATCAGATCACCTCCACAATCGAATATATCGAACTGTGCATTATTCTACAACTGTAGCTACTACATCATAAGCAAAGCCTTGCTCTACTTGTACCTTAAGAATATCACCAGGTTGAATGTCTTCACCGCAGTCTTCAATGTACATATTACCATCTACATCAGGTGCTTGAGATTTCAATCGACCTTTTGCAAGCAATGTGTTATTCTCGCCTTCTTCGATTTCCTCTACCATAGCATAATCAATGGTACCTTCTAAATTGCGATTGTTCTCTTCAGAGATAGCAGCTTGGATGGACATAAGAACGTGATAACGCTCTTCTTTGATCTCTTCTGGTATTTGGTCTTCACGAGCACCAGCTGGTGTACCATCTTCTTGAGAATACGTAAATACGCCCATATTATCGAATTTGATTTCTTTTACAAAGTCACAAAGTTCCTCAAATTGTTCATCTGTTTCACCAGGAAATCCAACGATGATAGAAGTGCGCAATGTAATATGAGTCGGTGCATTTCTAATTTTCTTAAGCAAGCGCTCAATATCATTGCGATCGTCTCGGCGATTCATTTGTTTCAAAATATCGTTATTAACATGTTGCAATGGAATATCTACATATTTACAAAGCTTTGGCTCATTAACGATAATATCTAACAATTCATCAGAGAAGAATGTCGGATATAGGTATAGCATGCGAATCCATTCTATACCCTCTACAGATATTAATTCCTTTAACAATGTCGTCAACAATGGTTTTCCATCATTAAGGTCAATACCATAACTTGTTGTATCCTGAGCGATAAGAACAATTTCCTTAACCCCTGTCGCAGCCAATCGTTCCACTTCAGCCTTAATAGACTCGATAGTACGACTACGGAATGCACCACGCACCTTAGGAATAATACAGAATGTACACCCGTTATTACAGCCTTCTGCAATTTTAACATATGCACTATAACGAGGTGTTGTTTGAATACGAGGCATGCGCTCATCATAGATATTCGTAATATTTTCCATGATACAACTGCGATTGCCGTGCTCAATAGCATCAACGGCTACCATAACTTGATCCCATGCACCGGTACCGATTAATGCATCAATTTCAGGAATTTCTTGGAATAATTCATCCTGATATTGTTGGCTAAGACAACCTGCTACGATAAGGCCCTTACAAGCACCATCTTCCTTATATTGAGCAACCTCAAGGATGGTATTAATAGACTCAGCCTTAGCTTTTTCAATAAAAGTACAGGTATTTACAACGATAAGATCTGCTTCGCTTAAGTCTTCTGTAATCGAATAGCCATTATCTCTCAATAAGCCTAACATTACCTCTGTATCTACTAAATTTTTAGCACAACCTAGGCTAACATATCCTAATTTTTTCCCCATTCCATATCCTTTCGTCACTAGATTCTTTTTATTTATTTCTTGGATTTATACAACTGACTTAGTCCTTACGGAATCGTACCTGGCTAACCCAATGATTTAACAATAACTTTTTACCTTCTAGGGTATAACCACCATTCACAGGCCATAACACTAAATCATGCCCCATAGAATCTTTTGGCTCATCCATCTCAGGATTAGTAAATATATAGGTAAAATTCTTTTCTACCATATATTTCGCCGTTTTAGAAGATAGTAACCAATTAATAAACTCTACACTATCTGCTTTATGTTTTGAATTTTTTAAAACGGCAGCACCAGTCACATAATAAGACGTACCATCTTTAGGATAAATGATCTTAATTGGATACCCATGATGACTATATTGTGCCGCATCAGACAAGTTACCAATACCAATATTTGTCTCCCCTAGCGCAGTTAAGCGTATTGGAGTAGACAAAAATTTAGCATGTTGAACCACATGAGGCTTCAAACTATACAAGTATTCAAGAGCCTCTGGTTCCCCTTTGTACTCTACCATATTGTATAGCAAATTGGCCGCATTCTGAGATGCTACAAAATCAGTCATAACGATAGACCAATCACCTTGTTTTCCCAATGTTTCCCATGTAGTAATATATTTACCAATGCCATTATGGAAGGTATCATTCTGAACAAATACGATTGGATCGTACCAGAGACCAACCCAATAGCCATTTGGATCCTTTAGATTATCACGTACCTCGTCAATACGTTCATTGACGATGGGCATATATTTACCTGCATTGGCACCAACTACGAGATTATCTTCAGAAGTTAGCACCAAATCACCAGAAGTATCAGCCACGGTAGAAGCCGACCGTAGCGACATTTGTTCCTCTGTAAGAGGCATTACAGTAACTTTTACCTTTTGTTCCTCTTCATAACGCTCAGCAAGCATAGCTGTCAAAGTATTAGGTAAGTCCGTATAGACTATAATTTCACCACGAATAGGCTCTTTGGCCTGTTCTATTTGTTCTTGTTGGTAAAAGTTTATACCATAAATCAACATTCCTACCACAAATAATGCTAAGATGCTCGGAGCAATCCATCGTTTCATATATGCCTCCCATAAGACATAAAGTATCTTAAAATGAGAGTAGCTAGAGCTACTCTCTAGGTTTAACGACCACCAAAACTTTTATTAGATGTACGAACTTTAGTCACATCTCTACTACGCCTTTTGGCAGTACGGCATTGATTCCTAGGTTCGCAATCTCGTTTGCCATTACGGAATTTACTAGATTGGCTAATACGCTTAGAATTTCCACTAATTGGGCGCGGTGGAATTAAGCATTCCGCGCCAAAGCCAATTAAATCACGTCGATTGGCTTCTATGAGAGCCTCTTTAACAAGATCATAGTTTTCAATATTTTTAAACTGCATCAAAGCGCGTTGTTTTGCTTTATCTCGCCCCTTTTTAGCAACATATACAGGCTTTCCATCTAGTGGATTAATGCCCGTATAATACATGCAAGTAGAAAGACTCCCCGGTGTAGGGATAAAATCCTGTACTTGCTCAGGGTACATATGGTGGTCTCGTAAAAATTCCGCCAATTCAATAGCATCCTCTAACGCACAACCTGGATGAGAGCTCATAAAGTACGGAACTAAATATTGCTTCTTACCAAGCTTTTTATTCGCCTCTTCAAACCAAGACTTAAAGGTTAGAAATTCTTCCTTACCAGCTTTTCCCATCATATTGGTAACGCGTTTAGATACATGTTCTGGGGCTACCTTTAACTGACCACTTACGTGAAACTCACAAAGTTCCCGCACAAAGTCTTTATTGTTATCGGCCAATACATAGTCATAGCGCAAACCGGAACGAACAAATACCTTTTTTACACCTTTTAGCTTACGTAGTTTACGCAGTAAAGCAATATAATCATCGTGATTTGTATTCAAGTTTTCACAAGGCTCTGGAGCCGCACAGGTACGCCCTTTACAAGCACCATAAACAGCCTGTTTATCACAAGCCAGATGGCGGAAATTTGCCGTAGGACCCCCTACATCATGAATATACCCCTTAAAGTTGTCCATCTTGATCATCTTATGTGCTTCGTCAATCAAAGACTCATGACTACGATTTTGGATAATACGACCTTGGTGATTCGTGATGGCACAGAAAGAACAACTGCCAAAACAGCCGCGTTGGCTTACAAGGCTAAACTGAACTTCGCTTAACGCTGGTACACCACCCTTATCATCGTATTTAGGATGCCACTTTCGGGTATATGGCAGGTTATAGACACCATCCATTTCATCCTGCGTCAATGGTAAAGCAGGTGTGTTCTGAATGAGATATCGATCACCATGTTTTTGGACTACAATACGACCATAGAACGGATCTTGTTCATCGTATTGAATGCGGAATGCATCGGCAAAGTCCATCTTATCCGCCTTAATAGCTTCATAGGATGGGCACTCTACATAGTCGATGGTTGGAATTTCCTTTGCCATGTAGCAAATACCGCGTATAGACGGCAAGGACTCTTTAAATCGACCTTGATCTAAGGCATCGGCTAGTTCAACGATTTGAAGTTCTCCCATACCATAGACAAGTACATCTGCCTTGGAATCTACTAAGATGGAACGACGTACCGTATCTGACCAATAATCATAATGACCAAAGCGGCGCAAAGACGCTTCTATACCACCGATAATAAGAGGTACATCATTGTAAGCCTCCTTCATGCGGTTAGCATATACCAAGGTAGCACGATCTGGACGATGACCTGATTCACCACCTGGAGAATAATCATCTTGACGACGAATTTTCTTTGCTGCCGTACATTTATTGAGCATTGATA
>CAJZEE010000079.1 GCA_915066865.1 uncultured Veillonella sp. | reverse complement strand
GGGAGTTCACACGTGTGCTCTCCCGATCTCGTTGCTGTTGGTGGCGGTAGTCCAATCGATACAAGCAAGGCGATTGCTACCATTATTACGAACCCTGAGTTTTCTGATGTACGTAGCTTAGAAGGTTTAGCGCCTACTAAGAATCCGTGCTTGCCAATCATCGCTGTTACTACTACCTCTGGTACGGCAGCAGAGGTTACTATTAACTATGTTATTACAGATGTTGAAAAGAACCGCAAATTCGTTTGTGTTGATCCTCATGATATTCCAATCGTTGCCATCGTGGATCCTGATATGTCCGCGTCTATGCCAACAGGTCTTTGCGCTGCCACAGGTATGGATGCCCTCGTACACGCCGTAGAAGGTTATATCACAAAAGGTGCGTGGGAGCTAACTGATATGCTCCATTTGAAAGCTATCGAAATCATTGGTCGTTCCTTGCGTAGCGCTGTGGCTGGCGATTATGCAGGCCGTGAAGCTATGTCTTTAGGTCAATACATCGCGGGTATGGGCTTCTCCAACGTAGGTCTCGGCATTGTTCACTCCATGGCTCATCCATTAAGTGCTGTGTACGATATCCCTCATGGTAAGGCTTGTGCGATGTTGTTAACAGCAGTATTGAAATTCAATGCCCCTGCTACAGGTGAAAAATATCGTGAAATCGCTCGCGTTATGGGCGTTCCTAATGTAGATGCTATGGATGAAGCAACCTATCGTCAAGCGGCTATCGACGTAATTCAGAAATTAGCTGATGACGTAGGTATTCCTAAATCTCTTAGCGAAGCAGGCGTAAAACGGGAAGACATTCCATTCCTCGCTGATTCTGCTTTCAGCGATGCATGTACACCTGGTAACCCACGGGATGCCTCTTTAGAAGAAATAATCGGTATCTATGAATCCATATTCTAATTAGCGTCTTTACATATTTCAAATGCCTCCGAATGTGTAAAGAAAATACATTTACACACTTGCTTAACAAAACTAGCCATCTCTTTTTAGAGGTGGCTAGCTTTGTGTTTAAAGCGCTATCTATTGTTTTGTGATTCGGACCTTTGATCTTGTGTTCCGTGAGAATGCTATTTTTATACGTAATCCTTTCTTGAAAATGGTGGTTTACATAAGTATACTAAGGATATGAATGCATAGTTCGTGTAGACCTATGTCGGCAGAGGAACGGTTGGTTTTGGTCACTGCTAAGGAGGATGTTATGAAATTATGGAAATTTAATAAGCGTAGTTCTACCTTGGCAGATATGTCCATGAATCGAGTGCTCTTAACGGAACTCATTGCAAAGGGTGCTCTTGTTGGGGTGATTGCAGGTTTTTTTGGGGCATCATACCGCTATTTGATACTTGAATCAGAGCATATCAGGTGGCATTTGATGGATGATATTACTATGGAATGGGCCATAGGTTGGCTTGTGGTAATGGTCATTTTTGCGTTTATTGTAGATCGATTGCTCGCATGGGCCCCATTGTCTGGTGGTTCTGGTATCCCGCAAATTGAAGGAGAGATG
The DNA here is from genome assembly GCA_915066865.1 of uncultured Veillonella sp. GTDB lineage: Bacteria > Bacillota > Negativicutes > Veillonellales > Veillonellaceae > Veillonella. The sequence goes on along the minus strand of CAJZEE010000079.1, from coordinate 7,691 downwards.
TTAGGTCTCTTTGATATGAAGCCCTATCGGACACTAGTATCTAAAATGATTGGTGGCGTACTGACCGGCTTTGCAGGATTTTCCGTAGGTCGTGAAGGGCCAGCCGTACAGATTGGCGGCTCTGCTGGGAAGATTGTGTCCTACTGGATGAATTCGGGACTACGAGAACAGCGTATTTTGACATCCGCAGGTGCTGGGGCAGGCTTAACAGCTGCCTTTAGTGCGCCCGTATCGGGGGCGATGTTCGTCTTTGAAGAGGTACATAAAAGCTTTTATCCGTATCTCGTTGTACCAACCTTCGTGGCAACTTTGATTTCTAACTATATTACAGTTAGTATCTTTGGACTTACACCAGCGCTGGGCTTTACGGTGACCTCAGGGGTTCCTCTTGAATATTTCCCGATACTGCTCATGGTTGGTGTTATCATGGGGCTATGTGGCGTGTTATTTTGCCGTATGATTTTTGCTTTCAAGAGGTTCTTTGACTGGCTCAAATGTTCTCGATTCTTGAAATTAGCCCTTACCTTTGTGGCGGTGGCGGCCATTGGCTTTGATTCGCAGCTCCTCTTGGGTGGGGGCAATGACCTTGTGGGTCAGCTTGCCTTTCAATCTCATGGCGTATTGCTCTTAGGTGGCATCGTATTAGGCAAGATTTTACTTACCACCTTCTGCTATGGCAGTGGTGCTCAAGGGGGCATATTTTTGCCCATGCTCGTAATTGGTGCTGCAACAGGTGCTTTTTGTGAAAGCTTACTTTCAACCTTAGGACTTATTTCTCCTGATTTTGTACCACAGTTCGTTATCTGTGCCATGGGAGGGATGTTGGCCGCAGCTATGCGTACTCCCATCTTGGCGATTTTGCTCGTCCTTGAAATGACGAATAGTTTCTCTAATATTTATGCTATCGGTACCGTTACGCTAGTGGCCTATCTTGTGGCGGATCTTTTAAAAGAACCGCCGATTTACGATTCCTTGTTGCAAGCCATGAGTGGTCAAAGCAATCTAGAATCGGTGCAAACCTTCTTTCAAACGAAGGTGCCTGTGGTGGCAAACTATACGGATGTACAGTTACAAGACTTGGCATTACCAGATGGTACATTGATCGTAAGTATTCGCCGTAATGGTACCTACATTGTGCCATTAGGCGATGTAAAACTCGAACCAGGGGATGAATTACAAGTCTCTTGTGAGCGTGGCCGATTGAAAGCCGCGAAGGCGTATTTTCAATCTAATTAGGAGTGTTAGTAGATGACACGGGATTATCCTTTGTATATATGGAGAAACAATAATTCAAACGGCATGGGAGGTTTTAATGTGATTGATAATATAGTGGTATTCTATATATTCTTTACCATAGTTGGCTTTTTAGCAGCTATGATTGGCACCATCATCGGTGCCGGTGGGGGCCTTGTGTTTGTGCCTCTCTTTATGTACTGGTTCCCAGAGTGGTCTCCATCTATGGTCGTAGGAACATCGCTTTTTTCTGTTATGTGTAACGCCATTTCTGGATCTATAGCTTATCTTAAGCAAAAAAAGGTATACATTAACGCTGCTATCATCTTTAGTCTTGCTACCTTTCCGGGGGCTATTTTAGGTGCCCAAATGTCTGGATGGTTCTCTGGTAAAGGCTTTATGTTTGCCTTTGGATGCTTTATGCTGTGTGCATCCGTATTGATTGGTTTTAAAAATTTTAGAAAAGGGGAAAGAAAGGAAGAAAGCCTTACTCTTGAGCAGTTGAGCTATAGTAAATCTATCGGTATTAGTATTAGCTTTTTTGTTGGCTTTATTTCGAGTATCTTTGGTATCGGTGGTGGCCTCATCCATGTGCCGGCTTTGATTTATCTCATGGGCTTTCCTACCCATATGGCAACGGCTACAAGTCAATCTATTCTCGCCGTATCAACAACGGTGGGGGTTATTACACATTTAATTGAAAGCCACATCATTTTTAGTATTGCTATCCCTACTAGTATTGGCGCTATCTTTGGTGCTCAAGTAGGTGCTCGTATTGCAAAACGTCTCAAAGCAAAAGCTATCCTCGCCCTCATGAGCATAGCTGTCTTTGCATTGGCGGTACGCCTCATTCTTAAATCTGGTATTTTGGGATAATATGGTTTTATAATTAATCTATCTTTAATAAGCATAATTTAGTAAAGCTCTCTAATGGTGATTCGTAAGCGTTTATCATTAGAGAGCTTTCTGTATTTTCAGCATTTTATAAAAGGGTATAACTAAAAGTCATAGAGAACTATAAATGAGAATGAAAAATTTAAAATATATAAATCATACTATTTTTATGCATAATGTTGGTAATGTATTTACTATAGAATTATAGGTAGTACGAATCGTTGTTTAGAGAGGTTTTAGCATATAATTACTGACTATATCTATACATGCTTAATAAATAAGGATTCTTGATTGTATATGAGGAAAAATGGGTACATGATAATGCTAATGAGATGTACTTTCAACTGAGGGAATAAAAGGGTAATGCATATCGATTTTTATTAGAAGAGATATAAATTATGCATAATTATAGTGAGGAGAATGAGAACGGCGTATACTAAAAGTAATAGATTCCTTAAGAAAGGATAGGAGGAAATAGAAGTGAGTACACTTATTAGAGATTATGAACGTTTTGCCAAGGAGGCAAATGAGATTTGTAAAGGTCGCGTATACACCGATCATTTACGTCGTTATGCATATGGCGTTGATGCGTCTTGCTATAGCTATTTACCAAAGGTAGTTGTTAAAGCTGAAGATGAACGAGAAGTAAGACGGCTTATTCGTTTGTGTCAACAATGTGGGACACCATTTACATTCCGTGCGGCCGGCTCCTCCTTGTCTGGTCAATGCTCCAGTGAAGATGTGCTCATCGTATGTAATGATGGCTTCAAGAAAATGGAAGTTATCGATGATGGGAAAGCCTTAAAATGTGAATGTGGTGTTATCGGTTCTGATGCAAATGACTTATTGAAACCGTACAATCGTAAAATTGGTCCAGATCCTGCTACGCTTGCTACCGCATTAGTGGGCGGTATTTTGAATAATAACTCCTCAGGTATGTGCTGTGGTACGGCGCAGAACTCGTATAAAACAATTCGCTCCATTCGCGTTGTGTTATTAGATGGTTCCATTCTCGACACATCCGACCAAAAGAGCATTGATCAATTCCTCAAAGAAAAACCTCAAATGGTAGAGGATATCTTGCAATTGCGCAAAGATATTTTGGCCGATGAAGAATTGACGCACTTGATTCATCACAAGTATAAAATTAAAAATACTACGGGTTACGGCTTGAACTCTCTCGTTGATTTTGAAGATATTATCGATATCATTAATCACTTGTTCATTGGCTCTGAAGGTACATTGGGCTTCGTGTCCGAAGTTGTATATAACACGGTTGAAGACGTGCCTCATAAAGGCTGTGGACTCATGTTCTTTAGTACATTGAATGATGCATCCCTAGCGGTTGTAGCTTTGGCTAATATGGGCCGTGAAAAGGTTATTGCTGCGGAAATGATGGACTATCAGTCCTTGCGCGCTGTTCAAGCCTTAGATAATGTGCCTGACTTCGTTCGTGAAGTGCCTGAAGGCACGAGTGCCATCCTGTTCCAAACTGAAAGCTACACGAAAGAAACGGTTGATCAAAACTTGGCTTTCATTAAAGACAAGTTGAAAGATATCCCAACAGCCCTCCCAAGTCTTTACTCTCAAGACCCTGTAGAATACGATTCTTGGTGGGCTATCCGTAAAGGCATCTTGCCAATCGTTGGTGGTCAACGTAGAAAAGGCACCACTGTTATTACAGAGGACGTGTGCTTCCAAATCGAAGATTTCACTAAGGGTATCGAAATGATTACCGAATTGTTCCACAAATACGATTTTGTAGACGGTGGTGTAATCTTTGGTCATGCTTTGTCTGGTAATGTTCACTTTAACATCACACCTGACTTCAGTGACCCTAAAGATACTAAGAATTTTGCTGATTTGGTAGAAGAAATGTCCGAACGCGTATCTGGTTTCGGTGGTTCTTTGAAAGCCGAACATGGTACAGGTCGCATGGTGGCACCATTTGTTGAAATGGAATGGGGCCGCAAAGCGTACGAAATCAATCGTCGCATCAAAGCCATTTTTGACCCTGAACGCATCTTGAATCCTGATGTTATCATCACAGATGATCCAGATGTGTATAAGAAAAATCTTAAAGCTCAATGCGTTATCGATGATGCTTTTACAATCTGTATGGAATGTGGTTTCTGTGAAAAACATTGTCCAAGCCGCAATTTAACATTGACTCCTCGTCAACGTATTGCATTGTTGCGTGAAACAAAACGCCTTGAAAACGAAGGCAATTTCACATTGGCTGCGGAACTTAAAAAAGGCTATGAATATTTTGGTGTAGATACCTGTGCTGCGTGCTCCATGTGTAAAGGCCTTTGCCCGCTCAGCATCGATACTGCTCAAATTGCATTATCCATGCGCCGCATCGATCCTCCAGCACCGGAATTAGCTAAGAAGATTTACGATAATTTCCCTACTACACTTCAAATGGCTCGTGCCGGCGTAAGTCTCGAAGGTATTGCAGGTTCTATCGTTACACAAAAAGCGATTTCCAAGATTACAGAAGGCTTACATGGTGTAACAGGTATTACTCCGTACATTCCTAAGACTACACCTAAGGCCAATCGTTACAGATTGAGAAGCCGTATTAAACCGACTAATTTTGAAAAGGTTGTATACTTTAGTACCTGTGCGAACCGTGCGTTCAAACCTAATCAAGGTTATGACGATGAACGTAGCTTGCAACAAGTAGTGGAAAGCCTTTGCAACAAGGCCCATATCGATATTATCTACCCTGAACATATCGAAAACCTCTGCTGTGGCTTGAGCTTTGAAAACTACGATGACGTTCATGAGCGTGCTGTGAAAGACTTACACGATGCATTGATGAAAGCATCTCAAAATGGTAAATACCCAATCGTGATTGACCATAGTGCATGCTTTAATCATGCTTTTAAACATATGCCAGACTTAGAAATCAACGATATTTCTGAATTCTTGTGCAAATACGTTGTGCCTCATCTCGACATTGAAAAATGCGATGAACGCGTAATTGTACACAAACAATGTAAGATCAAATCCTTGAATAAATCTCAATATATTGAAGATTTGGCTCGTCTATGCACAGACCATGTATTCAACATTAAATCCTTTGCATGTGATGGCTTTGCTGGTCAAAAAGGGTTCTTCACACCAGAACTCAACAAATGTGCTACCAAAGACCTTGCAGCTGAAATCGCTGAATACGGTGCAACACTAGGCGTAAGCTCCAGCTCTACCTGTGAAATCGGCCTTGGTGAAAACGGCGGCATCCCATTCATTGGCGTTGCATTCCTATTGGACCGTTGCTCTAAGGCTAAGAAATAAGTCTTGTATATCTATTGCTATTTACGTTAATGTTGCTAGTAGTTTACACTAAGGTTACTAGTAGGTTGGGTTAAAGTAACTGGTAGTTTATGTTAATGTTGCTTTAATATTGCTCGTAAATTATGTTAAAACTACTAATAGTTTTTTTAGGAGTTTTAAGAGATTTATTGCTAATTCTTTATTTTTCTAAGAAATGTGGTATACTAAACGTAGGTAGTAGAGTGTATGAAATTACCTGCAATATAACCAAAAAAAGGACGAGTGGCAGCTCGTCCTTTTTCTTGCTTATTTTTTGTTTTTATTGTTAAGCCAGTAGCTGTAGGTAGTTACAACTAAGGCAACAATAATAGGGGCAAGCAAGGTGCCCCAGAGTGCATAAAACAGCTCCTGCAATATACCACCTCCTTTCGGGAGGTATTTTATATTATATCATCATGCTATGGAGTCTTGTATATAATTAATGATTGGAGAATTTCTAATGAAGAAGGTTGTGCTTTTCTTTCTTTTAATAACAGCCCTTACGGGATGTGGATTGAATCAAAATACGAATAGTAATAAAACAGAATCAAATGCAACTAGTTCTGCTACTGCAACTGGTTTCTCTACATCTGCTGCGGGAAACAGCCAAGCGACTACCAAGCAAGATGGACATCTAATTACAGCAAAGCAAGCCTTATCCGCTGGTGAGTATGCGAAAGCCATAGAGGAAGCTACAGCGGCCATTAAGGATAATGCTAATAATGCAGAAGCCTATTCTGTACGTGGCTTTGCAACAGCATTAAACGGTGATGCGGCTAAAGGTTTGACAGATACTAAAAAGGCTTATGATTTAGACCCTAACAATGTGGCTAATTACTATAACATGGCCATGGTATATAAGTTACAAGGACAGTTAGATGACTCTAAACAATGGTTCGAAAAGGTATTAGAAAAGGACCCTAGTAACACCTGGTCTGTGTATGGTATTGCTACCATTTATGCAGACCAAGGGGATGATACTAAGGCCCTTGATTGGTTAGAAAAGGCTATAAAAATTGATCCCTCTGTAAAAGCTGTTGCAGCCGAACAAGACCATTTTGAACGCTTTCACAATAACGGACGATTTAAAACATTGGTAGAATTATAGACATGGATGTGAAACAGATGATTCGCCTTATTATAAAGGTGATAGGATTTATATATTGGCTTATTTTTCTATACCTTGGCGGTCTAATGGTCGTAGACTGGTCAGGGTTTATGACTCGGTACAATATTGAAACACCAATTTTCCTTAGCTATATAGTGGTGGTAGGGTGTATTGTTATGCCTTATTTGGTGTTTTATTGGAAAAAACTGAATCCTAATGTTAAACCGCCCTATTTGGTGCGATGTCTTAGTGCCTATATGAACCGTCTAGAGGACCAACATAGTATATGGTTTGATGTGCTATATGTACTCAAGCTACTGCTCTATTTTGTAACAATCCTGTGGATGATCTGTATACTATTACTCATCTTAGCAGCTATTGCATGGACAATAGTTCTAATTTTACTGAGCAATTGATGATGTAAATTACATTGTTTTCTCTACTAATGCTTCTTGTAAAAGTTGAGAAAAATTAATTCCTTTAGCCAATGCTCTGTCGTTAAGCCATGCAGGAATCGTTAAGGTTTTCTTTACGGACTTACTATTTTTAGCTAAATCAATATCTGTTTGCACTAATGTAGGATATGTTGTATCGGTACATGGTAAGCTGCGAATAGATGTGGGGGTAGGTAGAGTTTGTCCATCTTCTAAAGCGCCTAATATATAGAGTTCCATAGCCTCTTGTGCATTGGTTATTAATTCTGTTAGTGTTGAGCCGGTGCTACTAGTGTATTCGAGATCTGGAAATTCGGCCCAGAAACCATCGGCATCATCATGGATTATGGCAGGGTATATAAATTTCATAGGTCCTCCTTATTTTAGTCCCGTACGTTTCAAAATGGCATTTAATAAACCGATAGGTACATCTTTTCCATGTACGGCAATAACTTCAACTTGATCATCCTTTTTTAAACGATGATGACTACCTCGTTGCCGTACATCCTTCCAGCCATTTTGCAGTAATAATTTAAGTAAATCCTTATCCTTCATATTCTCTCCTTTTATGATAACACGTGTATACGTACAAAACAATTATTAGGAGTTATACATTCTTATTTATAGTCTAACAGTATATAAAGGAAAATAGGGGTGACCATTGGTCACCAGATCGGAAGAGCACACGTCTGCACTCCAGG
>CAJZEE010000078.1 GCA_915066865.1 uncultured Veillonella sp. | reverse complement strand
TCTAGTAGATCATAAAAATTTGTATACATCGTAGTTAAGAATTTCAACCTTAGGAGGTTAGTCTATGCGCAGCGCCATCGTTAATGCAAAACGAATTGTAGTCAAAGTTGGTAGCAGTACGCTTTGTTACACTAACGGACATTTAAATTTGGAGCGTATTGAAAGATTAGTGCGCCAATTATCAGATTTGGCTAACCAAGGTAAAGAGATAATTCTTGTTTCCTCTGGTGCTACTGGTGCAGGTCTTGCCCCTTTAGGCTTTAAAGAAAAGCCTAGAGATCTCGTATTAAAACAAGCAGCTGCTGCAGTAGGTCAAGGTATTCTCATTCATATGTACGAGCGCATGTTTCGAGAATATGGTCGAACCGTAGGGCAAATTCTTTTAACGAAAGAGGATAGTACTGGACGACATAGTTATCTTAACTTGCGTAATACATTACATACTTTATTGCAACTTAACGTTATTCCTATTATTAATGAAAATGACGTGGTTGCTATCGAAGAATTTAAAATCGGTGATAACGATACATTATCTGCTACTGTTGCAGGTATTGTAGATGCAGATTTACTTATCATTTTGTCAGATATTGAAGGCTTATATACAGCTAACCCAGCCACTAATCCAGATGCTACTTTGATAGAAACTGTTTCTGAAATTAACGATGAAACCTATGCTATTGCAGGTGGTGCTGGTTCTAATATGGGAACGGGTGGTATGTATACAAAAATTAAAGCTGCTCATATGGCAACAAATTCTGGTGTACCAATGGTTATCACCTCAGGTGAAGTAGAGGATTCTGTTCGTCGTGTATGTAAGGGTGAACAAATTGGGACACTCTTTGAAGCCCATGATGCAAGTTTATCTGGTAAACATCATTGGTTAGCTTTTGGTAAACGATTAAAAGGCTCCATTACGATTGATGACGGATGTGCTCGCGCTGTTTTAGATAAGGGTGCTAGCATTTTGCCCGCTGGTATTATTGAAGTAGAGGGGACTTTTGGACCTGGTGATACAATTTCCATTTATCATGATCATAAGGAAATTGGTCGTGGACTTATTAATTATAGTATTGATGATATGAAGGCGATTAAAGGTCACAATACAAATGATATAGCCGAAATTCTGGGTATTAATACGACCTATGATGAGGCTGTACATCGTAATAATCTAGTTTTATTACACTGAGGAAATCCTATGAACCAGTATGAAGAAATTTGTAAAGATATGGGCCAGAGAGCTAAAACGGCATCTTTTGAATTAGCCCAACTCGACCAAGAAACTTTAGATTCTGCATTGTTAGCAATTGCTGATGCTGTAGAAGCACAAACAGATGAAATTATGGCGGCTAATGAGTTAGACCTAGAAAAATCTGTTGACTATAATTTACCTCGAACTATGATAGATCGATTGACTTTGACACCTAGTCGCATTGCTCAAATGGCAGAAGGGGTGCGTCAAGTGGCTGCTCTTGAAAGTCCTGTAGGTTCCATTATAGAAACAATCACTCGTCCTAATGGTTTGATTATTGAAAAGCGATCCGTACCTTTTGGTGTAATTGGTATCATTTTTGAAGCCCGTCCTAATGTAACCATAGATGCAGGTGTTCTTTGTTTAAAGACAGCAAATACTACAATTTTACGAGGTGGTAAGGAGGCATTTCACACGAATCAAATCATCGTGTCTATCATACGGAATACCTTAGAGTCGTTAGGTATTAATGGTGACTCTATTCAACTCGTTGAGGTGCTTGATCGAGATATGGTTGGAGTACTTTTACAACAACGAGAATATATTGATGTAATCATTCCACGTGGGGGTGCTGGACTTATTCGTCGTGTTGTAGAAGATAGTAGTATTCCTGTTATTGAAACTGGCAGCGGTGTATGTCATACCTTTGTTGATGAATTTGCTGATTTAGAGATGGCTTTAGAAATTGCAGTCAATGCTAAAGTTCAACGTCCATCTGTATGTAACTCTATGGAAACCTTACTAGTTCATCAAGCTGTGGCTAGAGAGTTTTTACCACGCCTTAATATAGCACTACTAGAATATGGTGTTCGTATTCATGGTGATGAGGCTGTAGCTCAATATATGGAGAATACAATTCCTTTAACAGAAGAGTCTTTCAGCACAGAATACAATGATATGGACTTAAATGTGCGTATCGTTGAAAATCTTGAAGAAGCTATTGATCATGTGAATCGGTATACGACACATCACTCTGAGGCTATTATCACAGATGAACCTATGCGTGCTAATGTGTTTATGAATTTAGTAGATTGCTCTACTGTGTATCATAATGCATCTACACGTTTTACAGATGGCTTTGAGTTTGGCTTTGGTGCTGAGATTGGCATTAGTACACAAAAACTCCATGCTCGAGGTCCTATGGGGTTACAAGCTCTAACATCTTATAAATATTTTGTATTTGGAGAAGGCCAAGTACGGACGTGAAGAAATTATATTATTTTTTAAGGGCATACTATAGATACATTCAAACACCAAAGGGACGATATGAATGGATATCCTATATAAAAGCATTGCTCATATTCATCATTATTTGTGTCATTGTCATTAAGGGAGTGACCACATTATGGTAGATAAACGTCGTATAGGTATAATTGGTGGAACATTTAATCCCATTCATTTAGGTCATCTAATGATTGCAGAGGTGGCTTGTGAAAGCTTTAATTTAGAAAAGGTTATCTTTGTACCTGCTCGTATTCCACCACATAAGCAACATGATGTGATTGATAGTCATCATCGCTATGCTATGACGGCGGCCGCAGTTTCGGATAATCCAAATTTTGAAATTTCTGATGTAGAGATGCGCCGAGAAGGCCCTTCGTATACCGTTGATACGATTCAATATTTTAAAAAACTATATGGTCCTACTGTTGAATTTTACTTTATTGCAGGGACTGATACTATTCGTGCATTACCGACTTGGAAATTTATAGATGAACTTATAGATGAGGTTCATTTTATTGGAGCTACTAGGCCAGATGGATCAAGTGCTATTGATTCTACTTTGGATGAGTTAGGATCTAAAGCACGTGAAAAAATACATGTTATGGAAGTGCCTGAAATGAAATTGTCTGCTACGTATTTACGAGAGCGCTTACGGTCTGGAAAGACAGTTCGTTATATGTTGCCTAAATGTGTAGTGGATTATATAGAAGAAAACCATATATATGGGAAGGAATAAATGATGTTATCGTTTGATGAAATACAACATAGGGTAAGCCAATGGATGGGGAAAAAACGTTTTAAGCATACTCTAGGTGTTGTTGAATCCGCAACTCAGTTGGCTAAACTTTATAATGTTGATGTAGAAAAAGCACGATTAGCGGCATTGCTACATGATTGTGCTAAAGAAATGCCTTTGAAAGAGATGCAAGATTTGGTGAAGGGGAATAATTACAAAGCTGATGAAGAATTATTAGCCAATGGTAATCTTTTACATGGATTAGCAGGTATGATTCGAGCTAAACTTGAGTTCTCTATAACCGATTCAGAGATTTTAGAAGCTATTCGTGTTCATACAACTGGTAAGGTGGGAATGTCTAAATTAGATAAAGTTATATTCTTAGCAGATTATATTGAACCCAATCGTGATTTCCCAGGTGTTGATGAACTTCGAAATGTGGCTAAAAAAGATCTAAATAAGGCTGTATTGCTTGGTTTTGACAATACTATTAACCACCTTATTGAGCAACATCTTTCAATTTATCCTTTGACCATTCTTGGTCGTAATGATGTATTAAAATCTTGTAAATAATGGAGTTTTTATATGGACGAACGTGAACGTGCAAGAGCTCGCCGACGTAGAAAAAGACGTCAACAAAAGTCATCTGTGAAGTGGCCTAGAGTTATTTTGGCTATTGTTGTAGTTTTTACTTTGCTCGGTGGGATAGGGTATGGCATATATAGTGGTGTATCTTATGCATATAGAGCAATTGTTGGAACTACTGAAGCTACTGAAGCCGTGATAGATAGTGGAAATAAACAGGACGCAAATACTGTATCAGTAGAGCAAAAAGGCTTAGATAAACCTTTATATTTTTTGGTTATCGGCACTGATGACAATAATCCTAGTCAAGGTGATAGTCTATTCCTATTATCTGTAAACCTTGATCAAAAAACGATGGACGTTATCGGCATTCCAAGTAATAGTAAAATCGATAATCGTGATCAAACCGATGCGACTATGTTAAATAGTATTTATGAAAAAGGAGGCATTGAACTTACTAAAGCTGTAATTGAGGATATGTTCCATATTTCAATTCCGTACTATGTAGTAATTAATCAAACTGCCTTCAAGAAAACTAATGATGTGTTAGGAAATCAGCAAATTTATGTAGAACAACCGATGGAACATATTGATGCAGAAGGCAATATAGATATTGATTTGCGACGTGGTTACCAAACTTTAGATAGTAATAATGCCTTAGCATATTTACGATATTCAGATCCTAAACACGATACCTTTACTCGTGTGCAACGACAAGAAAGATTCCTAAAATTGTGGGTGGAACAAGAACATAATGCATTTTTCTTAACAAACGCATGGCATATTTGGCGTATTTGGGATCATTATGATAGTAATATTTCTACTTTAGATGCTATTAAGTTGGTATACAATGCGAGCAAAATTAATAAGGAAGAAATTCACTTCTATATTCTTCCTGGAGAAAAAGAGCTTATAGGGGAAACGACTTATTGGAAGGTAAACCCTACGGAAGCTCAACGTTTAGTAGGGATAACAATGGGTAATTTGCCAGCTAATGAAATGACACAATTTATATCTGCGCCAACTAATAGTACGTCGAAGGTTGCACCTGAATCAGAACATAATGGTGGCACTATTACAAAGCCAACAGAACCTGGTGAGGAGAGCGGTAGTAAGCGATAAGATAAGAGGCTAAATAATGAAAAAGAAAGAAGATATTAAACAAATCGTATTAGAGCTTGCACAAGCTGCATTTGATAAAAAAGGGAGAGATATTGAAATTCTTGATTTAGAAGGAATTTCTATGTTAGGTGACTATTTCTTAATTGTTAGTGCAAATAATAGTAAGCAATCTCAAAGTATTGCTGATGAAATGGAAGATAAAGCAGTCGAATTAGGTATAACAGTACAGCATAGAGAAGGTTATCGTGAAGGTGAATGGATCTTATTGGATTTTGGCGATATAATTTGTCATGTCTTTGGTGGTGATGAATTGCGTGAATTCTACAGTCTAGAAGAATTGTGGAATGATGCTGGTCGAGTTCCATTTGAAGGAGTATAATATGGCTACAGAATTGTTGGAAAATACAATTGCCACATTAAAAGTGTTGCGTACTAGTGATCAAGGTGCTTTTTTAGATGGTCAAACTGGCAATACTAATGATGATATATTGCTTCATAAAGATCAACAAATTGCTCCTGTGGCTATCGGAGATGAAGTCGAGGTTTTTTTATATCGAGATCCAAAAGGTCGTTTAACTGCCTCTATGCGTCTACCCGCCATGAAGGTTGGCCAAATTGGTTATGTTGAGGTTATCAATACTACAAATTTTGGTTGTTTCGTTGAGGTAGGTACAGAACGTGGTATCTTTATGCCTCATGCGGAGATGCGTGGTAGACCTCAGGTAGGTGAAAAAGTATGGGTTCGTCTATATACTGATAAATCCGGTCGTTTGGCGGTATCCATGGATGTAGATGATGAAATGCGTCGTGCTTCTAAAGCTGCAACAGAGGCTATGGTAGGACAACTTGTAAAGGGGGCAATCTATAATTTAACTAGTGAGGGGGCTTTTTTTATTACCCCTGAGCGTTGGATTGCCTTTTTGCATCGTTCTGAAATGACGAGAAAGTTAAAAGTAGGGGAAATGATTGAAGGTCGTATTACTTTCAAACGTGATGATGGTCGCGTTAATGTCTCTATGCGTCCTACAAAGGAAAAGGCTCTTGTTTCAGATGGAGATATTATCATGGGGTACCTGTTAAATCGTGGGGGTAAGATGCCTTATAGTGATGAATCTTCTGCTATGTTGATTAAAGATAAATTTAACATTAGCAAAGCTGCTTTCAAACGTGCTTTGGGGCATTTAATGAAAGAGAAAAAGATTGTTCAAGAGGAGGGGTGGACATTACTTACCGACATAGGTCGGCAGTGGACACCGCCTGTTAATAATGAGTCCCAAGATGAGGAATAAAGTCAATGAAAATAGTCATTGTAGGTGCTGGTAAGGTTGGTTATTCATTAGCACAACGACTTATTCAAGATGATCATGATGTATATGTCATCGACCGTTCTCCAGAACGCATTCATAATCTTGAAAATACGTTAGATGTTAGTCTAGTTCTAGGGAATGGCAGTGATGTTCAATTATTGAATGAAATCGATATGTCTGATGTTGGTATGTTTATTGCTGTTACTGATTCAGATGAGGTTAATATGCTATCCTGTTCGGTAGCTAAAATAAAAGGTGTTCCTACGACTATTGCACGCGTTCGCGATAATAGTGTGGCGGAACATATGGATGAGGAGATACGAGCTCAATTAGGTGTTGATCTCTTCATCAATCCTGAAATGGTTACAGCTCAAGAGTTATTACGAATTTTAGAAACACCATCAGCTATAGATGTTGAGGAGTTCGGACAGGGTGCTGTGCGCCTTATGGAATTCAAATTGAATAATGAATTTCCTCTATTAGGACAGCCATTAAAAGAGATTCGCTTTCCTGAAGGTGTTCTGTTAGTTGGTATTTTACGCTATGGTGAAATGATTATTCCTCATGGTGAAAGTCGATTACAGGCTGATGATAGTGTATTTTTTCTAGGTTTGAAAGAGTCCGTTTCTGAAGTGGAGAACCTTTGGTTCCATAATTATAATACATTCTATAAACGGGCTGTCATTATTGGGGCAGGTCTCTTAGGTCGGAACTTAACTGTATTACTAGAAAAAGCTGGTTTTTCTGTGAAGGTTATTGAAAAAGACTTTGACCGTTGTGAGAACCTGGCAAATCAAGTGGATAAAGCCATGGTTATCAATGGAGATGGCACTGATTTTGATTTGCTCGAAGCTGAGGAAATTGCTGATAGTGATGTAATTATTGCTCTAACTGATGACGATAAACTTAATTTACTAGTAGCACTCGTAGGTAAGCATATGGGCATCCCCAAAACCGTTGTTCGTGTGGGACGGCCAGAATATATTATGCTGATGGAGCAAGTAGGTATTGACGTTGTATTTTCTCCACGTTTATTAACAGCAAGTCAAATTTTGCGCTTTGTACGAAGTGGAGAAGGGGTTGTATCTATTTCCACCTTTGAAGGTGGTAAAGCGGAATCTATCGAGATTGAAATTACCAATGAATCGCCTGTGGCAGGTAAACAATTAAAAGATATACGTTTACCTGGGAAGGCCTTGGTAGGTGTAATTTTACGGGAAAATGAAGCTATCGTACCTCGTGGTAATACTCAAATTTTAGATGGTGATCATATCGTTCTCTTTACATTACCTGAATCGGTAAGCAAATTGCTTAAATATCTTACTTAGTAAGGAGGGGCTATGCGAATTCAAATCGTTATGTCCTTAGTGGGTCGACTACTCTATATATTTGGGATTTTTACTTTAATCCCTTTTATATACAGTGTTGTATTTGAAACTGCATATTGGTCATTCCTTATAACTACAAGCCTTTCTTTAGTTTTGGGGACGCTTTTATCTTATTACGGTTGTGAAAGTCAAAGCTTTAGTATTCGTGATGGGTTCCTAGTTGTATCCTCTACTTGGATATTCACGGTTATTTTGGGGGCTTTACCTTTTTTGGGGAGTGGCATATTGACTAATGTTTTTGATGCTTTATTTGAAGCCACTTCGGGTATTACTGCAACTGGTGCAACTATTATTTATAGTGTTGATGCGTTACCAAACACATTTGTATTGTGGCGTGGTCTTATGCACTGGGTTGGAGGGATGGGGATCATCGTCCTTATCTTATCATTTTTAAAGAATTTAGGAGCAGATGCAGCACATTTCTTTAATGCAGAGGCATCTGTACCAAAGCCTGGTGTTGTAATGCCGCGTATTCAATCAATGGCCACCAAGCTTTGGCAGTTGTATATTGCTTTTACTGCTCTTTGCTTTCTTATGCTGTGGGCTGGCGGCATTGAACCTTTTGATGCGTTAAACTATGCCTTTTCTATTATTGCTACGGGTGGATTTGCACCGACATCAGCAGGGGCTTTTATTTATGAACAAAGTAATTATATTTGTTTCGTATTTATATTCTTTATGTTTCTTGCTGGTGGCAATTTCTCTGTGTATTACAATGCACTTCAAAAAGGAATTCGCGTTTTAATTAATGATTTTGAAACACGTATGTACTGGCTTGTAGTGTTTATTGGTATTGCCATTGTATCAATATCTCTAGCATTACAATCTATCTATTCTAGTCCTTTAGAGATTGTTAGAAATGCTGCCTTTAATTTAGTTTCGCTTCAAACTGGTAGTGGTTTTGCTATTAGTGATTATGATTTGTGGCCTGCTGCAGCACAGATGATGTTATTTATTTGTACATTTTTTGGTGGTTGTAGTGGTTCTACAACGGGCGGTGTAAAAATTATACGACTTATTATTTTGATTAAGAGTTCTATAATTTATCTGCGAAAATCAATTCATCCTGATATGGTTCAAGTAGTACGTATTAATGGCAAACCGATGCCTACTAAATGGATCCAGATGACACATCAATTTTTATTTTTATATTTAATGATTTATGTGGTATCTGTTTTTCTAATGACTTGTACTGGTCTTAATACATATGATTCTATGCAAGTGGTTACGGCCTTTCTTAGCAATGTAGGACTAGGGTTTGGTGGCTTTGGTCCTACTGATTCCTTTAATGTTATGCCGGATACTGCTAAATGTATTGCTATTGTAGACATGTTACTAGGTCGTTTGGAGTTATTTACGATTTTAGTTATGCTTCACCCTCAGTTTTGGGAAGGGTATTTTATTAAAAAAGAGGTTCCTAAACGATATCGTATTCTATAGGAGGGCGGGAACTATATGGAAGTTATAAAACGTCCTCTAGGGCTTTATAAAGCAAATTGTTATGTGCTTATCAAAGAGGGAAAATCTATAATCATTGATCCGGGCTTTCATTCTAACCACATTATTGATATGGTTGCAGATTCTGAGCCCATAGCAGTTTTATTGACACATGGTCATTGTGATCATGTGTCAGCCTTGGATGAAGTGTGTACACATTATAATATTCCCGCTTATTTACATCCTTTAGATCAAGAGTTGTTACAGTTAATTCGACGGAGACCAAGTGTATATAAGAAAAAAATGTATACACATTGTAATGATTTAGTAGAGGGGCAATTAAATTTAGATCCTTTTGATATATTAGTTCATCATACACCTGGGCATAGTGCGGGATCGGTTTGTTTAGAAATTGGAGGTTATCTATTTACTGGTGATACCTTATTTAAGCAAAATGTGGGAAATACAGATAATTATAAAAGTGATCCAGCTGATTTGATTAAGAGTTTGAAATATCTTTTAACCTTGTCCAAGGATTTGATTGTTGAGCCAGGACATAGGGAATCTACCATATTAAAAAATGAGGAAGAATTTATTAAAAATATTGTAGTATAGTGTTGACAAAAGTCCTGATAACCGATATACTAAGCAAGTACTTTGGTTACGGCCCCGTGGTGTAGCGGTTAACATGTCGCCCTGTCACGGCGAAGATCGTCAGT
>CAJZEE010000077.1 GCA_915066865.1 uncultured Veillonella sp. | reverse complement strand
TGGGCCGTCTCTTTTTGATTTTAAAGATTTGTAGATTATGTTGCTAATGCTTTATCAAATTTTGTTAGTTTGTTTAATAATAATTATTATAAGCGTATTTGTTAATTATTATGCTTTATTGAATATTATAGTTTATTTTTTCTATCTATAATCTCTTGATTTCTCATTAGTATTTTTTTACCTCGCCACGAGAAGGCTCGATGACCGTATTTTGCTTTGAATTCTTTGTTCGTTAGTGTTTCTAGTTCGTTTATATTGATATACGGTTCTATCTGTTGGAATTCTGGGATGGGCGTAGTTGGAATATCTTTGTTATGAGGACACACCTCTTGGCACACATCACAACCAAATACGAGTGGTGTTTTAGCGAGAATCTGTTCCTCTTCATCGGTAAGTTCTCCTTTTTTCTGAGTTAAGTAGCTTTTACAAGTCGCGAATTTAAATTCGTCATGGCCCAAACATTGGCCTAAGCATGCTGTAATACAACGATTGCATCCTATACAGGACTGCTCAAGAGGGGTATTTGGTTTGAGTTCTAGTGTTGTTAAAATCGTACCAATAACGACATAAGAACCCCATTTAGGGCTGATAAAACAGTTGTTCTTTCCGTAAAAGCCGAGACCTGCTAAGTAGGCCATGTACCGATCTGCTAAAGGAGAGGTGTCGCAATGAATAGAGAACTGAGCCGAGTCATCAATTATTTGTAATCTTTCAATAAGACGTTCTAAATATTCATTAATGACCAGGTGATAATCTGTTGACCATGTATAGCGCGATAGATTGGCATGGCCTTTGTGTTGTACATGGTACGGGAATAGACAAACGATGGCACTTTTGGGCATAAACTGAGTCGTTCCTAGTAGTCTTGCTTCCACATCTGCCGTAGTAAAGGGGCATGGGTTGCTTTCAAATAAAATAGTTTTGGCCTGTTCAGGTAGTGGCCATGAGGCAATTCCAAATTCATAAATATGTAATTCTTTGCAAATTTCCTGTAAATTTATATCTTTCATCGTAGATTTAGTGGTAAATAATTGGTAAAATAAAAGTATAAGAAATGCACGAGATTCTATAGTTTTTTGTTAAGTTTGTAGTTTGGTGAGAACTGTATTTTTATAGTTAGCACCGTAATTCTGTTAGTATTAGTATACCATTGAGAGGACAGATTATGTTAGCATTTATGAAAGTATTACAACCGAAGACGGTGGAAGAGGCTTATGAATTAGCCACAAAGAACAAAACTGCTCCTATGCTAGCAGGCGGCTGTTGGCTGCGTCTAGGACGACGAACTTGGCCATCAGTGATTGATATGGCGAGTCTTGATTTGCGTTATGTTCGTGAAGAAGATAAGGAGTTTGTTATTGGCGCTATGGCGACACAAGGAGATGTGGAACGCTTTGAGCCTTTACAACAATTCTGCGGCGGTGCCGTAGTTAAAGGCGTTAAGGAGATTCTTGGCGTTCAATTTAGGAATACTGCTACCATGGGCGGTTCTGTAGCAAGTAAGTTTGGCTTCTCTGATATCATCCCCGCGCTATTGGCAGTGCATGCAGACATCGTTACCTTCAAAGGCGGTCGTATGTCCATGCAAGATTATATGACTTATAGAGAACGTGATATTCTCGTGGAAATTCGCATCCCTAAAGTAGATGTAGCTGTAGCTGTTGAAGCCCTTCGCATTTCTCGTGGTGATTTCCCGTTATTGACAGGTGCTCTTCGTCATGATGAAAAAGGCGTTGAATTGTATATCGGTACAAGACCTGGTGTACCTCAATTAGCTGTTAAAGCAAGTGCCTTGCTTTCAGAAAAAGGATTATCTGCCGCAAAAGAGGCAGGTCAATTGGCATCCGAAGAACTAGTGTATCAATCTAACTCTCATGCGTCTAAAGAATATCGCATGGAAATGGTAAAAGCAATGGTTCAACGCTTAGCTAAGGAGGTGGCACAATAATGGAACTCGTACTTAATATTAATAACAAAAATGTAACTGTTAATGTGCCAACTGATGAGATGTTGCTAGACACATTGCGTAATCTTGGCTATTACAGTGTCCGCTGTGGCTGTGATACTACAAACTGTGGCCTTTGCACTGTATGGGTGGATGACGAAATTATTTTGTCCTGTGCATACCCTACATTTCGTGCGCCAGGACATAAAATTACTACATTAGAAGGCTTACAAGAGGAAGCTGAATTATTAGCGGCTTGTATCGCAAGTGAAGGCGCAGATCAGTGTGGCTTTTGTACAACTGGCATGATGATGAGTGCTATTAATTTGAAACGCAAAAATCCAAAGGCTAGCGATGATGAGATTCGCGAATACCTCATAGGTAACTTATGTCGCTGTACTGGTTATGAATCACAACTTCGAGGAGTTCGTAAATTCTTAGAAGGAGGCCTATAATGATGAATAAGCATATTGGAAAATCCTATGACAAAGTTGACTCCAAAGGTATTTTGTCTGGTAAACCGTCTTATACTGGCGATTTTGTTCCCAAAGATGCGCTCGTTATTAAGGCTCTTCGTAGCCCTCATGCTCAGGCGCGCATCAAATCTATTGATACATCTAAAGCCAAATTGATTCCTGGCGTAGAAGCTATTTTTACTTATGAAGATGTGCCTAATACGCGATTCACATTAGCAGGTCAAACATATCCAGAGCCATCCGCTTATGATGCACTCATCTTGGACCCTGTAGTTCGCTATGTTGGAGACGAAGTAGCTCTTATCGTAGCAAAAGATGAGGCTACAGCGCTTAAAGCAATGCCGCTTATCAAGGTTGAATACGAAGTACAGAAACCTGTACTTGATATGCATACTGCTATCGACCATGAAACTATAGTACATCCTGAAGATGATATTCACAATAATATCCCTGTAGGACAAGATTACAAACGCAATATTTGCGTATCCTATCACAAACGGGTAGGAGATGTGGAAGCAGAACTTGCTAAATGTGATTACGTGGCAGAAGGTACATACTTTGACCAGGCCACACGCCAAACAGCGATGGAACCATTCCAAAGCTTTGGATATATAGATGCGCTAGGTCGTGTAGTTATCGTATCCTCTACACAAATCGTATTCCATGTACGCCGTCACATCGCTCGTGCACTCGGTATTCCGGCCACAAAAGTCCGTGTTATTAAACCTCGTATCGGCGGCGGTTTCGGCTCTAAACAAACGGCTTGTACAGAAATTATGACGGCCTTTGTAGCGTGGACATTGAAAAAACCTTGTTATCTCTTATACGATCGTACAGAAGCACAAACTTGCTCTACTACACGTCATGCTCGTGAATGGAAAATCCGTGTAGGTGCTACAAAAGATGGCATTATTAAAGTTATTGATATGGACTCCATCACAGCCGCTGGTGCACATGCAACTCATTGCTTCACTACTACAACGGCTGGCGAACATAAATCTGTACCTTTGTACAACAAAGCGACTGCTGTTCATTATGGTACAGAGGGTGTGTATACTAACCAAACTCCTGGTGGTGCTTTCCGTGGGTATGGTGCAACAGAAGCATTGTGGCCATTAGAATGTGCAGTAAACCAGTTAGCTGATAAGATGGGGATTGATCCAGCTGAATTACGTCAGAAGAACTTAATAGCGGAAGGTGAACAAAGCTTAGTATATGCTCCAGATGAATATCTTGATTCTGGTCTTTTTCAAGATACTGTAAATCGCGTAAAAGAAATGGCTCGTTGGGATGAACGCCCTCATTCTTGGGATATCGATGAGCGCTACCGCGGTGGACTTGGCATGGCTTTAGCATTACAAGGCTCTGGTGTCGCAAATATCGATGTGGCATCCGTTGAAATTCGCCTTGGTGACGATGGTAATTATACATTGTATACTGGGTCTTCTGATATGGGCATGGGGTCTAATACCGTATTGACTCAAATGGCCTGTGAAGTAATCGGCTGTCCTATGGAATATATGACTGTTATTGAATCAGATACAGATATCGTACCATTCGATCCAGGGTCTTACGCATCTAGTACAACCTATGTAACAGGTACTGCTGCTAAGATGGCGGCAGAAGAATTGCGCACTAAGATTATTGCTAAATTCGCTCAATTCTTTGAAACTGACGTTGAAAACGTTGACTTTGACGGCGTTGTAGCTACCACAAAAGATGGTGCTAAAACAATGGATATCCATCAATTGGCACCAAAATTATTAGTTGGTGTTAATGCGGAGCAATTGTCTGGTTTTGCTACATGGGGCAGTCATACGTCCCCACCTCCATTTATGGCATCTATTGCTGAGGTGAAGGTAGATAAACAAACAGGTAAGGTTATTCCTCTTCATTTCTACTCTTGTGTTGATTGTGGTACTGTTATCAATCCTAAATTGGCTCGTGTTCAAGTTGAGGGTGGTGTGGTACAAGCTATCGGCATGGCTTTATATGAAGATGTACGCTATTCAAGCAATGGTCGCTTGGAAACAAACAATCTTATGACTTATAAAATCCCAACCCGTCAGGATATTGGTGAATTACATACAGACTTTGTAGAATCTTACGAGCCTACAGGTGGTTTCGGAGCAAAATCTATTGGTGAGGTTGTCATCAATACGGGGTGCCCTGCTATTCAACATGCCATTAAAAATGCAGTTGGTGCGGATATTCGTACATTACCTATGACACCTGAGAAGGTATTTATGGCTATGGACGAGAAATATAAAGTATAGAGATTTCTAGTTCCTTTTACTTTCTAAGGAGGCCTGGTTCTATGACATCACAAACATCCTATTGGAATCGATTGATTCAGCCGGGAATCGTTGCCCTTGTTGGGGCAGGCGGTAAAACGACTGTGCTTTCAAAACTAGTAGAATATGGACGGCTGAAAGGTCAGCCCATCGTAGTTACGACTACGACTCGACTTTATGAGTCTCAGGTGGCTCATTATGAACCGATTTATACTCATAATATTAATGAAGCTGATGAGTATTGTACTGACCGACTTTTACATGGCTATTGTGGTGCGTGGTTCGCTGGAATTACAGGAACAAAAGTAGACTCCTTAGATTGTGATCTTATCGATGGTTTATCCAAGTTACATCCCAATTGGCAAATTGTTGTAGAAGCAGATGGGGCGAAGGAAAAATGGCTCAAGGCACCTAAGACGACCGAACCTGTCATTCCATCTCTTACAAAGACTACGATTGGCCTCGTGAATCTACAAATGCTAGGGGCCCCATTAGATGATGAGCACGTACATAATATCGAGCTTGTTCAAGATATTGTAAAACGCGATATGGGGGCTATTGTAACTCCTCGTATGTTGGCTGATCTTGTTTTACATAGGCAAGGTTTATTCCAATACAGTAGAGGTAAGAAAATATTATTCTGTACTGGTTATGAAACAGTGCAACATCGCATTATCGATGATTTTATTGATCATATTGTTGATAGTGATATTACGGCTATCATTTTGGCTGATGGATATAAAGCAAGTTGTGAAATCCGTCGCATTATTCAATGTCGGTAGGTACTCATGACTATTATGAAAGCAAATTGTAACACCGCTTTTAGTCCCATGAGAGACCCCATAGACCGTCATCCTTTGCATATTGGCATTGTCCTCCTTGTGGGAGGGCAATCCAAGCGCATGGGATGTAATAAGCAGCTCTTGCCCTGGCGTGGTAAGACTGTTCTAGATGCGGTCTGTGGGGCTCTTCAAGGTGGATGGGGTGGACAGGTAGCTTCTACTATGTCCTGTAAGCTACCTTTTGTGGCAGTTACTGGTGATGATCATGAGAAATTAGAACCAATTGTCACAAACTATGGTTTTGAAGCCATTCGAAATGACCATCCTGAACTAGGGCAAGGCGTATCCATAGCGATGGGAGTACGTCATTTGATGAATACGTTATCCATACCGCTAGACGGTATTCTCTGTTCAGTAGGAGATCAACCACTTCTGACGAGTGCTGTTGTACACGAGGTCATTCGTGCGTTTAATGAAAACTTTCATCCGAAAACTATCGTCGTTCCACATTATGGGGCAAATTATCACTCGGGAAATCCCGTTCTCTTTGGTTCTCATTGGTTTGATTATTTACAACAGATTCAAGGGGATCAAGGGGGTAAGACCATTATTCATGGTGATGGTAAAGCCCATGTCGTGAAATTATGGATTAGTGATGATATTGGCGACGATATCGATACACCCGATGATTTTGAGCGTTTGAAACATCGTGAAAGTGAGGCATTATGAAACCATTGGTACTTATGCGTGGAGGCGGAGACATTGCTTCCGGCGCTGTATATAGATTGAGACGGGCGGGCTATCCCGTTGTAATTAGTGAAATAGCGATTCCTACCATGATTCGCCGCGAAGTATGTTACGGTAATGCGGTTCATCGTGGAGAAATGATTTTGGAACGTTTTGTTGCTCGTCATGTGTCTCTTAGTGAAGTGAAGGATACATTGGCACAGGAAATCATCCCCGTTGTCACTAGCTCATATGAGGAATTATTGGACACTTTAAAACCAGAGATTGTAGTCGATGCTATTTTGAGTAAAAAGAATCTTGGTACAAAACGGGATGATGCAGATCTAGTTATCGGTGTGGGCCCTGGATTTATTGCTGGAGAAGATGTAGATGTAGTCATTGAAACGATGCGTGGTCATTCATTAGGTCGCTGTATCTATGATGGACCAGCTCAACCTAATACAGGTATCCCTGGAAATGTAGGTGGCTACACTCATGAGCGCGTTATTCATTCTCCAAAGGCTGGACTATTTACAGCAAAACGTCATATTGGGGATTCTGTACAAGCTAATGAAGTAATTGGTTATGTTGATGAAGAACCAGTAAGAGCGAAAATTACAGGTATTCTACGAGGCATTTTAAAAAGTGGGCTCATCGTATCAGATCATTTTAAGTTGGCTGATGTGGATGCTCGTTGTGAAGAGTCTCATTGCTATAGTATTTCAGATAAATCCCTTGCTGTCGGTGGAGGTGTATTAGAGGCTGTTACCGCTTGGGATTATGAAAGGAATCTAGATGGAAACAATTTATGATGTGATGAAAGATCGTCTACAGGTTACTGAAACTACTGTGATGGTTACTGTTCTATCCGGTCCTCGTCAAGGGGATAAGACTATTTATGCTGAAGATGGAAGGGTTCTATACGGAACTCCTATTGAAGGGTTTACTGTAGATAAAGCAAAGCTAAATTCTCTATGCATGGTAGGCGAAATGGAGTGTTTCGTACAACCTGTAGAAAATGATCCGTCAGTTCTCGTATTAGGCGCAGGTCATGTTAGCCGAGCGATTACAGATTTGCTGCTGTTTATTGGATGTCGTGTTACAGTCGTAGATGACCGTCCAGAATATGTAGTTCCTGAATTCTTTGATGAACGTGTCATACGTAAATGCTTACCTTTAGAAAACTTCAAGAACGATTTACCTCTTGATGAATATACTGGTTTTATCATTGTGACACGTGCTCATGAGTACGATAATATATGCTTAGAACAATTACGAGGGTACTTGCCTACCTATATGGGCGTTATGGGCAGCCAAAAACGCATCCATCACGCTTTTGAAGTGTTGCGTGAGCAGGGATGGACTCAAGATGAGTTAGATATGGTATATGCGCCTATTGGGCTAGATTTAGGAGCTCAAACGCCTGAGGAAATTGCATTATCTATCGTTAGTGAATATTTGGCAGTGGTGCGTGGAAAAAAAGGCGGCTCATTGCGGAAAGGTAGAGTGATCCATGAATCGTGAGTTTATTGAATACCTTAGTGAACGTAAAAACGAAACCTTAGCAGTAGCCACTATTTTATATACCTGTGGATCCACACCTCGTAAAGCTGGTACATCTATGGTTGTATTTCCAGATGGATCTATTTTTGGTACTATCGGCGGCGGACGTGCGGAAAATGAAATCCGCCTAAGTGCGGTGGACTCTTTGAATAAAAAAGAAGCTCACCGTCGTATCGATGTTCATCTCGATGATGACGTAGCTGTTAAAGAAGGCATGGTTTGTGGGGGCCAAATGGATGTTTGGATTGAAACACAAAACATCTAATAAAAATCTCATTCAGCGTTTGTTTATAAATTTACAGTACTCTCAAAATGAGTTAAAATATAAGGTACAGTCAAAGAATTGATTGTACCTTATTATTTTGTATAAGGAGCTATTTTTATGCATATTGACGCACTTATACATACCTTTAGGCTTCTTGATATTGTTGATATCATAATCGTTGCTATTGGTATTTACTATTTATATAAATTGCTTAAAGATACACGGGCCGTTTCTCTTTTAAAAGGTCTCGTTATATTGGCAATTTTTAATTTATTGAGTCATCTGTTAAATCTATACGTTATCAACTGGATTTTGCAACAAAGTATGACCGTTCTTCTCTTTGCGTTACCCGTTGTATTCCAACCTGAATTGCGTCGTGCTCTAGAACAATTGGGGCGTGGCCGAATTTTCAGCAAGGCACAAAATGTAAACGAAGAAGAAATGGATATGGCCATTAATGAAGTGATGGCTGCAGCTCGCGTTATGTCTCGCGAACATACGGGGGCACTTATCGTTTTTGAACGTGAAGTAGGTCTCAATGACTTTGTAGATACTGGTATTCTTATCGATGCTGTATTGAGTCGCGAGTTGATTAAAAATATCTTTGTTCCTAGTACACCGCTTCATGATGGGGCCTTGATTATTCGTGATGGGCGAATCCGTGCAGCGGGCTGCTTGTTGCCGTTGACTGAGGACCGCACATTGAGTACCGAACTAGGTACACGTCACCGTGCAGCTATTGGCTTATCTGAGCAAACAGACGCTGTGGTAGTCGTTGTCAGTGAGGAAACAGGGACCATCTCTTATACATATGGGGGTCATATTTATCGCCATTTACCAGAGGATCAAATTAAAGAGGCATTGCGCACCTTTATGGAACGCCCTCGTCAAACCATTACTAGTATGTGGAAATGGAGGGCAAATAAATGATGATTCATTTGAAACGCAATTGGCCTGCTAAATTATTATCCTTGTTAGCAGCTATCGTTATGTGGTTCTTTATTATGCGCGATCAGAACCCTGTGATGGAAGTAACCTATACAATACCTGTACAGGTTCAAAATCTCAATTCTGGCTATATCATAGAAGATGCACCAGATGTGGTCCGTGTTGTTCTGGCTGGTCCACGTGATACCATTATGTCTATGAAATCAGATAATTTACGGGCTTATATTGATGCATCTGGTGTAAAACCAGGTCAAAATAATGTAACTATTAATTTTACTCCTCCAGTAGGGATGAATCTTGTGGAGGTTAAACCAGATAACATCACCATCAATGTTGATGAATATGCAGAGAAAACGATTCCTGTTGAAATAGTTCCAATCGGCAAGTTCTCTGATGATATTGCTTTGAAATCGGTAACGATTGTGCCGAAAGAGGTAACTGTTTCTGGTCGTAAGCAACAAGTTAATGCAGTGAGCAAGGTTGTGATGAAAGTCAATGTGGCTGGTCAAACGAAGAACTTTAGCGCTGTTAGTACTTTAGAAGCTTGGGATACGGCAGGTAATGTACTGGATGTACATATTAATCCAAACCAAGGCCAAGCACAATATGAACTCAACTTATTACGTAAAGAAAAGGCGGTTCCTATTACTGTTCCGACTGTTGGTACAGTAGCAGAAGGTTATGAAGTTAAATCCACGTCTGCTACACCAACGCAATTAACAGTTACAGGGCGTGAAGAAATGATTAATTCCGTTACAGAAATACAAACGGAACCTATCGATGTATCGGGTGCTACTGAAACTGTACAGGGTAACTATAATTTAGTATTACCGAATGGGGTTAATAGCAATACCACAACGGTACGGGTGAAAGTAGAAATACAAAAGAAAGTACTTAATGGATGATAAGTTTTTTGTGAGGCTTTGAGATCTTGCGACGAAGACCCTAATAGAGTGAATGTTTCTCT